>DOZU01000018.1:1179-3908 GCA_003517845.1 Clostridiales bacterium
TACCGGGAAGCGCGATGCCTCCTGGCCTATGCCTCGTGCCGCAACGAAGTCGACACCTGGGGGATCATGGCCCGGTGCCTCGCCGAAGGCAAGGCGCTGGCTTTGCCCCGCGTGGAACCGGAAGGCAGGCTCAGTCTCTGCCTGGTCCAGCAACCCTCTCGGGAGCTAATCCGCGGCTATCGGGGGATCCTCGAACCTCCCCCCGGCGCGCCCGAGGTGCCCCGGGAGGCCATCGACCTCGCGCTCGTGCCCGGAGTGGCCTTTGACCGCCTCGGCAACCGGCTGGGTCAGGGCGGCGGGTACTACGACCGGCTGCTGGGTGAGATCCGCTCTCCTGCGGTCGCGTCCCGCCGGACGGCACGAGCGGTTGCGGTGGGTCTCGCTTACCAGTTTCAGGTCGTCTCGCGCGTGCCGGCGGGTGTCGCCGACCATCCCGTCGACCTGGTAGTGACCGAGTCCGGCGTCTGGCCCACCGGGCCCGGTGCCGAGGATGGACGCTCCAGCCCATGAAGCGGCTCATTGCCCTGGACATTGACGGCACCCTGAAAGGCCCCTGGGGCGACGTGCGCCCTTCGAGTCGCCGGGCGGTGGCTCTCGCCCGGGCGGCGGGGGTGCCGACGGTGCTGGCGACCGGGCGCCGGGTCATAACCACCCTTGCGACCGCCCGCCTGCTGTCGGTGGATCTGCCCCTGATCTGCTATTGCGGCGCGCGGGTGGTCCATCCGGTGAGCGAACGGACGCTGCGCGAGCACCTGATCCCCGGCGAGGTCGCCTGGTCGCTCATGGATCTCGGCCGGAAGGCGGGACTTGCGGTGGCCGCCTACGTTGATGACACCATGTACCTGGAGACGCTCGCCGAGGATCACGAGCTGGATGCGGCTCACTTCCGGCGGACGCCTGGCATATGCCTGGGGGAAGGTGTACTGCAGGGAATCGAAGGGCGGTCCCTGACGGCGGTGATGGCCTTCGGCTCGCGGGCAGTGGGGCGCTACCTCGATGAGCAAGACGGGTTGCTCGGAGGTTGCCAGTCCTACCATCTGGACTCGGGCACCGCCCGGGAGCGCCTGCTGGTCCTGGCGCCGGGGGTCGACAAGGCTGCAGCCCTGGCTGAACTCTGCGCCGAACTCGGCATTCCCCGGGAGGGAGTGCTGGCCATCGGCGACAGTGTCGTGGATGCCGCCATGCTACGCTGGGCGGGGATGGGCGTTGCCATGCCCGAATCGGACGCCGCCTGCCGGGAAGCGGCCGACCGGGTTGCAGCTCCCGACGAACCGGACCCGGTCGCGGCGGAGATCGAAGGCTGGCTTGCCGGCGCCTGCTGACGAGGAAGCCGGGTTCCCTGCGGCGAAGTACTCGCGCGAACCCGGACACCGGGGCAAGGAGGCCTTGTCGTGCGCGTCTACATGTCCGTCGACATGGAAGGGATCAGCGGGGTCGTGCACTGGAAGCAAACCGGTCCCGGCAAGGATGCCGAGGACTACGAGCAGTGTCGCCGGCTGATGGCGGGCGACACCAGCGCGGCCGTGGCGGGCGCCTTTGCGGGCGGTGCGACGGCTGTGGTGGTGAACGATTCCCACGGGGCGATGCGCAATGTGCTGCTGACCGACCTGGACCCCCGGGTTGAGTTGGTCTCCGGATCGCCCAAGCCCCTGAGCATGGTTGAGGGACTGGACTCCACCTTCCAGGCCGTCTTCTTGATCGGCTACCATTCGCGGGCGGGGACCCCGGGGATCCTCAACCATACCTACAGCGGGGCGCTCGTGGATTGCCGCTTCAACGGCCAATCAGTAGGCGAACTCGGGCTGAACGCAGCGGTGGCCGGACACTTCGGCGTCCCCGTCGTCCTGGCCACCGGGGATGATGTCCTGGCCGCCGAGGCGCGGGCACTGCTCGGGGACGTGCACGCGGTCGCCGTCAAGCAGGCGGTCGGGCGCTACGCCGCGCGGTGTCTCCATCCGCAGCGGACGGAGCAACTGATCCGGGTGGCGGCCCAGGATGCCATGAGCACCCTGCAACGGGCCAATCCCTATCGCCCCGCCTTGCCGCTGAAAGTGGACCTTGAATTCCACGACACCGGACAGGCCGACGGGGCTTGCCTGTTGCCCCTGCTAGAGCGGACGGGCCATCGTGTCGTGACTTTCACCGCCCCCGACCCGGTATGGGCCTATCGGATCACCAGGGCCGCCCTGCGCTTGAGCGCCGCCTAGTCCGCCGTCCTCTGGTTCGGAGGGGAAAGGGGCCGCAGGGTGAGGACCGCCGCGAGGACCAGCAGCGCGCCGGCGATCTGAGCCAGGGCCAGCGCTTCGCCGAGCATGAGGTAGGCGGCCGCCGCCGCAACCGCCGGTTCGAGGGTTGCGGTGAGCGTGGCCTTGCCGGCGGTCAGAGTGCGCAGGCCGGCCAGGTACAGGCCCAAAGGGGCCAACGTGCCCACGATGGCCACCAGCGCCAGTGCGGGCCAGGGAATCAACCGCACGCTGTCCGTCCAGGCGGCCGCCGGCGATCGCGCGGGGGACCAGGCGAGAGCGCTCAGGAACAGGACCCACAGCAGGACGTCCCAGGAATCCTCCCGGCCGGCGAGGGCCTCTCCCCCCAGGGCGTACAGGGCCCACAACGCCGCCGAGGCAAGACCGGCGGCCACGCCGGCCGTGCTGAGCGCCAGGCCCTCCGCGCCTCCCGTCACCAGCAGGTAACATCCGAGCGTGGCAAGACCGATGGCCAGCAAGCGATCG
>DOZU01000023.1:0-1780 GCA_003517845.1 Clostridiales bacterium
TGGGCCAGTACGGCGGTGCCCGCTTGCTGCAGGATCTGGAGCTTGGTGAAGTTGACCATCTCCACCGCCATGTCCACGTCGCGGATCCGCGACTCGGCGGCGGCGAGGTTCTCGGCGCCGATCGACAGGTTGGCGATGGTGTGATCCAGCCGGTTCTGCAGGGCGCCGGCCGCCGACCGGTTGGCCGACACGTCGGTGATCGCCTGATCGATCGACAGGACCAGCGCCTGGGCGGTCGTCGGGTCGGCCGGATTGAAGGCGGTCACCGCTGCATCCAGACTGCCGCCGATCACATGGGCGCCGATGGCGGTGGCCCGGGAGTCGGCCAGGGCCACGGTCAGCGTCTGGCCGGAGTTAGGGCCGATCTGGAAGTTGGTGGTGAAGGTCCCGTCGAGGAGCGGCCGGGTGTTGAACTCGGTGGAGGTGGCGATCCGGGTGATCTCATCCCGGAGGTGGAAGAGTTCCTCACCGATGGCCTGGCGGTCCCCCGTGGACAGGGTGCCGTTGGCGGCCTGCAAGCTCAGCTCGCGCATCCGCTGCAGGATGGCGTGGGATTCATTGAGTGCGCCTTCCGCCGTCTTGAGCAGGCTGACTCCGTCCTGGGCGTTGCGGATGGCCTGGTTGGTGCCCCGGACCTGGCCGCGCATCTTCTCGGATATGGCCAGTCCCGCGGCATCATCGGCCGCGCGGTTGATCCGCAAGCCGGACGACAGTTTCTCCATGCTCCGGGTGAGGTTGCCGCCGGTCACCGTCAGGTTCCGGTGGGCGTTGATCGCTTCGATGTTAGTGTTGATCCGCATCGAATTTCTGTTCCTCCTCTCTTGCCGGGCTCTTACCCGGCGCGGTTTGGCTTTCGGGATAGCTATCGGCCGCGGCGGGCGCTTTCTTTAGGGTGGGCGCGGTGCTCGTCGATTGACAGGGCTCGCGGGCCGACGGTATACTGACGCTGCGAGGAGGCACGGGCATGAAGGCGCGGCTGATCGACATAAAAGAACGGCTGGCGAGCCGGGAGCACCGGCTTACTCCTCAGCGGGAGGCAATCGTGCGCCTGTTCCTCGATCGCCCCCAGGACCACTTCAGCGCCGACGACGTCTTCGTCCGCATCCGCCGCAACCATCCCGAGATCGGGCTGGCTACGGTGTACCGGACGCTCGACTTGCTGGCCGAACTCGGCATCCTCCGGCAAGTCGATTTCGAGGCGGGCCGCAGCCACTACGAACTCAATTTGCCGGAGTCGGGGCACTTCCATCATCATCTTATTTGCCTGCGGTGCGGGCGGATCCAGGAGTTTCAGCCGGACGGACTGGAAGCACTCGAGGCGGCCGCCGCTCGGGAGACCGGTTTCGAGGTGGTCGATCACAGCCTCCGGTTTTACGGGTATTGCGGTGACTGCAGATGTGGTGGCACCACCGGTTGAATGCTGACCGCGCTGCGGTTTAGGCTGGCGGTAATCGCTGCCAAACTACTGGTCCGGCTTTGCCGCGGGTTCGGACGCGGGGGTTCTAGCCTGCCCGGGCGAGCGGCGTCCCTCTTGTCTCCCGGCGCTCTGCAGCGGATAGCCGCGGTTTGCCCGGGAGGCGCGGTGCTCGTCACCGGGACCAACGGCAAGACGACGACGGCGGCGATGATCGCCGGCATGTTGGGCCGGGCCGGCTACCGGGTGATCCACAATGCTACCGGCGCCAACCTCACTTACGGCATCACCTCCGCCTATCTTCAGGACTGCGACTTGCGGGGCCGACCGCGCGGTGATATCGGCGTGCTGGAAGTGGACGAAGCG
>DOZU01000023.1:2130-2717 GCA_003517845.1 Clostridiales bacterium
CGATGCCGGAAGCGGTCCGCCAGCTGCCCGTTCGGGCTGTGGTGGTCACCAACTTCTTTCGGGACCAACTCGATCGCTTCGGCGAACTCGATCACGCGGTGGCGAAGGTAGGTCAGGGCCTTAGCTTGCTGGGCGATGGTGGCCGAGTTTTATTGAACGCAGACGACCCACTGGCGGCCGGGCTGGCCGGCATGGCTCGATCGGCAGTGTACTATGGGCTCGAAGTCGAGGCGGATGGGCTTGAACGCCATCCGGTCCGCGAAATTCGATACTGCACGCACTGCGAAGTGCCGCTGACCTACGAGTCCATTAGCTACGGCCACCTCGGGCACTGGGCCTGTAAGGAATGCGGGCGGGGCCGCCCGGCATCGGAGGTCTCGGTGTTGTCGAGCGTCCCCGGCAGCATGGACGGGGATACGCTGCTGACGGTGCGCACCCCCCGAGGCGTTCGGGAACTCCGGCTGCCCCTGCCGGGAATCTACAACGTATACAATGCGCTGGCCGCAGTGACCTGCGCTGAAGTACTGGACTTGCCCTGGGCGGCCGTGGAGGAAGGTCTCCGGACTTTCACCGCCTCTTTCGGCCGT
>DOZU01000183.1 GCA_003517845.1 Clostridiales bacterium
GCCGGAGCCGGCCTCGGCAGCGTCTTCGGGGCGATTCTGGCCTCCTTTGTAGGCTTTCAAGCCGTGTTCCTCTTCAACACCGTCTTCTTTGTCCTGGGCCTGGGCATGGCTCTGCTCCTGGAGGAGGGGCGGCCGTCGGTGAGAGGAAGGGCCGCCCCAAGGCTCACACCCATGAACGTGCTGCGAAACGCCACCAGTTCGCTGGTGAGGGACAGGGGCCTGGTCATGCTGGCTATCGACATGGCGGTTCTGATGGCGATGGCTGGGCAGCCGCATGACGATGGGGACGTCTCGGCTCGCCCTGACCTTGCTCCTCGTAGCCCTGGCCTTTACCAGACAGGGTATCGTCCTTGCTGCTTGCATGGTCTTGTTGACGGCCGTCAGCGGCATTCGCCGCCCGCTCTATGCGCCAATGTCAGTGAACGGGCGCACAGCGAGGAGAGAGCCACCGTGCTCTCCTTCCCCAGCCTGGCCGGCAACCTGCTCTTCACCGGGCTCGGTCCGTTGAGCGGTTGGGTGTCCGACACCTACGGAATGTCTTGGGGCCTCTCCTCCTCGTCCTCCTTTCGGGCGGGTTGACCATATTGCTCCCGATCCCCATGGTTGTCAGTAGCGACCAGTCGGTCGAGGGGGGCAGCGAGCATGCCCGGTAAGAAAGGTTCTGCGGCTGGGGGAGGTCGGGCGGGTGCCACTGGTTTGGCGGATCGACCGGTCCTTCTGGTCAACCCTTTTCCCGGCCAGAGTTTCTATGGGGTGATGGTCGAGCACTTGGGCCTCGCCTACCTGGTGGCCGTCCTACGGAATCACGGGTTCGAGGTGGCAGTCCGGGAGTTTCAAGGAGGGCAGTGTTCTGGGAGTCATGGGCGGCGGCGCGCCGGTGCCGGTTGGAGAGATGGAGGTAGCATGCCGTGGATAGACCGGACGCGGGGAGTGCCAGTGAGCGTGGCGAAGACGAGGCGGCGCGCGGCCCCGCTCGGGACTGAGCCGATTCTGGCCCTTCCGTTCCGAGCCTGACGGAGAGAACCGCCGCCAGCAAAGCGGGACATCGGTTGCTGCCCGACCGGGAAGGCTCGTGGTAACGCAGGTGCCCAGCGTGCGTTGGGGGGGCGAGAATCTGCTCGCCTCGCGTTGACTGGCCTTTCGGGAGCGGTTATTATAAGAAGGGCGGGGTAACCCGGAAGCGTTGTGGGTTCTTGTGTCTTCCGTCTCACTCATCACTGATGAGGAGCCAGGACAGCGATGGCCGACCCTTACGCCCGGTCTTCATTCAAGCAGAGCCCTTATGCCGCGCGGCGGCCCATCGTGGGCTTCGTGGTTGCCGTGCTGAGGGGGCAGCTCGATGGACGGGGGCTGGAGCTGATCCGGCCGCCGTCCCGCGTATTGGCCCGGGGCGAGATCCACGAACTGATCCTGACCGATGAAGCGAAGGCGCGCCCCGACTCCGTCGTGGAACGCATCGCCTACCTCGCGTTCTTTGAGGTTCAGGAAGGGGGCGTGGCCCTGGCAGGCGATAGGCTGTCGATTGGTGGAAACGATCAGTTCCGGTTGGCCGGGTTCGACGTCACCCATGCCCCGAATCATCTCAATCTGGTGGTGATCGGGGTCGACCGCCGTTCAGGTGAGGAACGCGGTCTTGGATTGGGGGACCGTGTGACCATCGAGCCGGCCGGCGATCGGCAAGATGCAAGGGAGAAAGGATGGGGAGACGGTGGCTGATTTCAAGTACAAGTTCCAGATGTACAAGCATCTACAGGCCAACCTGCCGGCAATTCACGCCGAGGCGCGGCGGGCGGCGGATGAGATTGGGATCGCACCTGAGTTGCGAGGGAAGATCGGGCTGACCGGCGCCATTTCGGGATGCCCGGCACCGATGCGGGAAGATGTGCTGCAAGCAGCCGAGCGTGGGGCCACCGAGGTGATCCCGCTGTCCCGGCTGGTAGAGGAGATCCGGGAGATCGTCAAGGATTACTACGGCGACGAGTACGACGTATGCCCGGTCAACACGTGCGAAGGCGGGTTGTGGGTCAGCTATGACGTCCTCTTCACGCCGCCCTTCACCGGGCGCGGGGCTCCCTACCGGGCGCGGTATATGGCACCCTACGAGAAACACATGCACCACCAGGCGAGTTACGGCCGGCCGTTTCCCCCGCGCTACAAGGACTACCTGGCGGACCGGGGGGCCACCTCCGGGGAAATGGGTTTCCAGGGCAAGCGCATGGCCGACCTCGACGTGCTGATCGTGCCGCTGGCCGGCGGCAGATACGAGAACCACGGCATCAAGTACTGGCCGGTGCCGATGCTGCTCGAGGTCGATCCGGAAGCGTCCATCGAGATCATGGGCGACGTCGCCGCCGAGCATGCGGCTTACCTGACCGGGTTCACGTCGCTGGGCTACGACACTCCCGGCTACGGGTACGGGGTGAAGGATGAAGACGGCACTCCCGTGTTGCTCAAGGAGATCGGCCGGTTGGCCCAGGGCATGAACCTGCCCTACGTGGTCGATAACGCCTGGGGTCTGCCCTTCGTGGGCACGGACATCCGGGAAATCGGCGCCGATGTAATCGTATACAGCATGGACAAGGCGAGCGGCGCCGCCACTTCCGGCCTGATCATCGGCCGGGAGGAGGTCATGGTGGGCATCCGCCGGGCGCTGGGGATGCACGGCGATCGCTGGGGCACGCTCGCTTCCTATGGCAAGGCGGCCTACGTCACCCAGGACCCGGGCAAGGAGGCCCTGCTCACTCAGGTGCAAGCCTTGAAAGTGCTGCGCGATGATCCGGGCACGCTCACTCGGCCCGTCGACCAACTTCACGAGCTGGTCCAGGAGGAGTTGCGGCACCTCAACCCCCGGCTGCGAGACAAACTGGTAGTCTCCCGTTCCTACAACTCGGGGACGGTGGAGATCAACTACGAGCGGACCTGGCAGGACGAGGGGCTGGGCTTCCCCATTTTCACCATCGAAGACATGTACGCGGGGTCGCACGTCATCCAGACCAGCCTGACCGCGATGGGGATCATCCCCACTATCTGCTACGACGGCAACATTTTCGTCTCCCCCGGACAGGGCACGGGCGAGCCGGACGGCGAACTCAACCCCGATCGCATGCGCCTCGTGCTGCGCGGACTGGTCCGGGTGCTGGAGATCGTCGGCAAGCACAGCGGTTACTTCGCATGAGCTGAGGGCAGGTCCAGGGAGGGGGAATGGGGAGTGCTCTCCGCCCGGGATGAGCAGGAGTATCAGTTGCTCCGATACTTGAGGGACCAGAGCGAACCCGTGGGGTCGGGCAGCGCCGCGGAGTGCCTGCGGAAGGCGGCCATCGACGTGAGCGAGGCGACGGCAGGGAGGGTCCTGCGGGAGCTGGATGCGCGCGGCTACACGGAACGGCGCGGCTACCAGGGGAGGGTGCTCACCGACGCCGGACGCAGGCGCCTGTTTGAACTGGACTCCTTGCGTCGCCGCAGCATCTTTGGGCAGGAACTGCTGCGGGTGCTGGGCGAGCCGGGCATGACCCAGCTGGTGGACGTGCTGATGGCGAGGCGAGCCATCGAGCGGGAGACGGCCCGCCTGGCTGCGCTCAATGCCAGCGACGCCGGCGTGGCCGAGCTGTACGCCGTCGTAAACCAACACGAACATGCGGTGGAGGGAGGCGGCCCGGAGTGGGACGTACGCTTCCACCGCATGATCGCGGCCATGGCGGGCAACCAGGTCCTGCTGGCCGCCGTGAACCTCATCCACCAGGATGGGCTGCTCTCTCCGGTGCTCGACTACATCCGCAAGTGGGCCCGTAGCACCATTGCCGCCGACCACCGGGCCCTGGCGGATGCCGTAGCCCGTCGCGACGTGACGGCCGCCGAGGCCAGCATGGTCGAGCATATAGACAACATCATCGCCGACGTTCGACGATACTGGGCCACGGTGCATGACCGGGAACAGGTCGCGCCCCCGTTTCCCGGCACCCGGGAGGTCTCGCCTTGAGAGCCATTGACCGGGTGCTGGATGCAATCGATCTCGAAACCGTGCTCCTGGCCGAAGACGAACGGTCAGCGCGCCGACTTGCCTCGCAACTCGCCAGAGAGTTGGGCTTCGCCGACGCCGACATCGTGGCCTTGGAGTGGCGCGCCAATATGGCCCGGGTAAGGATCAGGGGTTACGTCCACCGTCCCGGCCACCATTACGCGTGGCTAGGCCAAGCTGCCAGGTGACGGCCATGGGTCGACGCAAAGTGCTGCTTGCCCCACTGGACCCAGTCCACGATGTGGGATTGAAGCTGGTGCAACGTGCCCTGGACGCCGCCGGGCACAGCACCCTACGACTGCCCCCCGACCTCTCCGCCGAGGAGATCGTCAGTCGGGCCATCGAATATGAGCCGGACACGGTCCTGGTAGGACGTACTCTGGGTTATAACGTGCCCGAGGTCCTGGCGCGCCTGGTGGACCTCATGGAGGCCGCGGGGATGCGCTCGCGGGTGCGACTTGGGGTCGGCGGCATGGCCATTCGCCCGGAACTGGCCGCCGAACTCGGCTATGACCGCGGCTTCGGCCCGGGCGCCAGCTCGGAGGAAGCACTCGCCTTCGTCGAGGGCCGGGAGCCGCAGCCGCCCGCCGCGCCGCAGGCGCTCGAGAAACCCGACCTCACCGCCGGCTACGGGTATTTGGCGAAGGACCGCGAAGTCGCCGCGAGCCTGGAAGCGATCGCCGCGGCGGCCGTAGCGTGGGGGAAAGCCCGGACGTCTCCCGGAGTGGAGCGCGCCCGGCTGCGTCGCCGGATCCTCGAGGCGGAAGCCGGGGCGGAGAGAAGCGATGGGCGGATATCCGAGCCGGTAGACGAACTGCGCGCGGCATATGTCCGGGCGTGTGATCCGCCGATCCGGGCCTTCTACGAGGGCACGGGGCCGCCCGGTAAGACGCGGCCGCTATCAGCGGACGAGATCGCCGCCTTGGCCGCGGCAGCGGATCCGGTCAGCTTCGAGCGCCGCCAGGTGCGCCACGTCCGGGCTCGGCCGCGGGTGTTCGTGCAGTACGGTACCGGTTGTCCGGTAATGGATTCGGTGCATAACCGCGTGGCCGAGGCCTGGGGTGCCGACGGACTGGTCCACTTCGACCCTTCATGGGCCGCCCGGACCGAGGGGCTCATCGAAGGCCACCACAGCCATGAAGAAGACGGCACGCTGCTGACGCTCGCCAACCTCCGGAGCATCGGCCGGGCCCGTCTGTCCGGGACCCTCTGGCAAGTGCGGGCCCACCGCGGGCTGAACACCCCGGAGACCGTGGTCTTGGCTGCGGCGGCGGGGGCCGATCTCACCAAGGTGAACCCGGTATACGGTTCGCTGGGGGCAGGCACCGATCCCGAACGCCTGGTGGTGGACGGCGGGGAGTGCCTCTCGCTGGCCGCGGCAGCGGGACTACCCCTTGACGTGGTGACCAACGAGGAATTGTGCGGCGTACCCGCGGGCAAAGCATTCGCCGGCATGCTCATCATCGCGGCCATGGCCGTACACCAGGGCGGCCGGCCGATCCTGCAGCCCCTGTTCTGTCTGTCGCCCGATGTGATGGTCACCGGCCGGATGGAAGACAACTTCGTCGATTACAATATGGCGAAAGTCATAGCGCTGCGGCAGTTATATGACGCTCCTATCTGGCCCGGCGCGCCGATCGGCTTCCTCACCCACACCGAGGACCGGGTGCAGTCGGCGACATCAACGGCCTTGCACGCCGCGATCGCCGCCTCGCTGGAAGTGGATGCCATCACCATCGCCTCCGCCGATGAAGCATACTCCGGCGGGTCGATCGCCGCCGCGTCCCGGGTGGATACGCTCCTCGCCACGGCGGAAGCCTTCCGCTTCTTCGGCAGCGCCCGGGTGGCTCCGACTCCTCGGGCCGAGGAGTGGGCCGGGGAGTTGGTGGCGCAGATCAAAGACACCTTGCGCCAAGTCTTGGAGCGGCCGTCACTGGTGGACGCGCTGTACGCTGGAGTTCTCGGCAGTCCGGCCGATGGCGTGTATCCGGGCCGGGCGGGTCGGGGTACGGTCCGGCTCCGGTGAACGGCGGCTGCCTCGGCGTGGCCGGCACCGCGAAGAACACCGGCAAGACCACGACCCTGGCGGCCATCCTCCGGGAGGCGGCGGCCGCCAGAGCGGTGGTCGGAGTCACCAGCATCGGCTATGATGGCGAGGACCTGGACCACATCACCGGACTGCCCAAGCCCCGCCTGCTCGTGACGGCCGGCACCCTGGTCGCCACGGCGGAGCCCGCGCTGGCCGGCCGGCCGGAATTCGAACTCCTCGAGAGGACTCCGGTGCGGACAGCGCTGGGGCGGGTGAGCGTGGCGCGGGTCGCACGTCCGGCACGCGCGATCCTGGCCGGCCCGGCGGGGGCTGCCGGACTGGGCACGGTGCTCGATCTGCTCCGCCGCAATGGCGCGGACCTCGTGCTGGTAGATGGGGCTTTCGGCCGGCTGGCGCCGATGACGGCGGTGGATGGCCTGCTCATCGCGACCGGCGCCGCCCGCCGGCCCGAGGCCGCTTTCCTGGCCCGCGAGGCGGCCGCCATCACCCGCTTGTGTAGCTTGCCGGAGATGCCGGGGAAGGGCCGCAAGCACCTGGTACGGGTGAGAGGCCCGGCGTCATCGCTGACGCTCCCCTACCCGGCATTGCTTGACCTCGGCTGGGCGGAGGAAGTGGCACGGCGGGCGAGGGCGGCCGGAGGTTTCCCCACGGAGATCTACCTGCCCGGTCCCGTCGGCGCCGCGCCCCTTGAACGTCTTGGCCAGGGGTTGTCGGGAGTTGGTTCAGTGATGCTGGTGTTCTCCCATCCCCTTCACCTCCTGGCCGGCGGCGACGCGCTGGCGGTGAGTTTTGCCCTCGACGGGCTGGAGAGCGCCGGCCACCGCCTGGCCGTCCGCCAGGGGCTGCGGCTGCTCGGTCTCACCGTCAACCCCTATTACCCGGCGAGAGAAGGGGGGACGTACCGGGCTGCTCAACTCGATGCGGCGGAGTTGCTGGCGAGCGTAAGGGCGGCGGTCGACGTTCCCGTGACCGACGTCGTGCTCGAGGGTTCGCGCGTCCTGTGGGATCGCATATGGGGTCGAGCCGGCGAAGCAGGATATAGCTGATAGGCGGCGAAGCGAAGTGTCGTGGTCGTATGTGGAGGCACATCCTCATCAGTGATGAGGCGCAAGGGGATCGGGAGATTCATCTCCGGAGGTGTCACGTCATGCGCGTACTCGTAATTGGCGGAGGCTGGGCAGGCTGTGCTGCGGCGCTGAGTGCGGCCCGGGCCGGAGCCGCGGTAGTCCTCCTTGAGCGAACGGATGCTCTCCTGGGTACCGGCCTGGTCGGGGGAATCATGCGGAACAACGGTCGCTTCACCGCGACCGAGGAAGCCATTTCCCTCGGCGGGGGCGAGCTCTTCGAGTTGTGCGACCGTATATCCCGCCATCGCAATGTGGCTTTTCCCGGCCATGCCCATGCCTCCTTGTACGACGTGGCGCTGGCCGAGCCCGCGGTCCGGAGGAAGCTGGTCGAGGCGGGCATCGACGTGCGGCTTCAGTCCCGGGCCCACGATTGTCGGGCGGTTGATGGCGTCATCAGCGCCGTCATCACGCGGGACGAGGAGTTCGAGGCCGACGCTTTCGTCGAGGCTACCGGCACGGCGGGCCCCCAGGCCAACTGCCAGAAATATGGGAACGGATGTGTCATGTGCGTGCTCCGCTGCCCGACTTTCGGGGGGCGGGTCAGCATGGCGGCCAAGGCGGGCGTGAAGGAACTGATGGGCGGCACCGCCGTCGGCACCATCGGTTCGATGAGCGGCTCCTGCAAGCTGCTCAAGGAATCGCTGGCGCCCGAGCTGGCCGAGACCCTGAGCCGCACGGGCGTGGCGATGGTACCCATACCGGAGTCGATGCAGAAGAAGGATGCGCTGGTGCTCAAGGCCTGCCAACAATATGCCCTCAAGGAGTATGCGGAGAACATCATCTTGCTCGATACTGGACACGCCAAGCTGATGGCCGCGTACTTCCCCCTGGAAAAGCTTCGCCAGGTACCGGGCTTCGAGAACGCGAGGTACGAGGATCCGTATAGCGGGGGCGTGGGCAACTCCATCCGCTACCTGGCCATCTCGCCCCGCGATGACAGTCTTCGCGTCCAAGGGATGGACAACCTGTTCTGCGCCGGCGAGAAGGCGGGGCCGCTCGTGGGGCACACGGAGGCCATCGTCACCGGCGTGTTGGCCGGTCACAACGCTGCTCGCCGGGCGGCAAGTCGCGAGTTGTTGGTCCTCCCGACCACCCTGGCCATCGGCGACGCCATCGCGCACGTCCGCGAGCAGATGAACACGCCGCAGGGTCTCTTCAAGAAGTACACGTTCTCCGGGTCGGTGTACTTTCAGCGCATGCAGGAACTGGGCATGTACACTACTGACATCCGGGCGATCCGCCAGCGGGTGCAAGCTGCCGGGCTCACCGGGGTTTTCGCCCGGCCGCTGTCGGCCGCGGCCGAGGTGGCAGCCGCGCGGCAGCAAGACCGCTAG
>DOZU01000124.1 GCA_003517845.1 Clostridiales bacterium
ACGGGTGTCCGGAACAGATTTGTATGTTCCGGGCAACGGGATGGATATCTCGCGACGCTCGGAGGCGATGGCGGTGAAGCTCAGCGCCAGGGAAGTGGTGGTCGGAGCCTTACTGGCGGCCATAGCCCTGTTGATCCCGTTGGCGTTCCGGGGATGGCTCCAGGTGTTGATCCCGCCGTTCTCCGCCACGCTTGCTGCGCATGTGCCCGTGATGCTGGCCATGTTCGTCGGTCCGGGAGTGGCCGCCCTCACCGGAATCGGCTCCACCCTTGGTTTCCTGGTGACGCTGGGCGCGGTCGTGGCGGCCCGCGCTTTCGTGCACGTCTGGTGGGGTGTGCTGGGAGCCATGCTGTATCGCCGAGGCATGTCGCCCCTGGCCGTACTCCTGTTGATGCTACCCCTGCACGCTGCGGGCGAGGGCGCGATCGTGTTGCCCCTGGGAGTGGCCCCGGCGGCGGCCCTGGTGGTCGCCGGCGGCACCGCCCTCCATCACCTGGCCGATTCGGGGATCACCCTCATGCTATATCCCTTGCTGACCCGTCACTTTCCCCGGCGCGCCGGGGGATGATAGGGGGGCAGGGAGGTGAGGACCGCGTACGTCCTGGCGATCGCCGGAGCGGCGCTCGCCGCGTTTTACACGGCATCCTTCGCCCTGCAAGAGTGGCGCGAGGGCAGGCGGCCGGCGGCGACGGCCGCCTTCTTCCTGGCAGCGGCGGCGGTGGCGGCCCCGCTATACCTGGCCTTGCGTCGGGGCTGATCTCAGCGGGCGATGGGAGCGGGATGGGCCAGCCCCGGCTGAGCCACGCTGGCCCGAACGGAGATCGCGATCCGAGCCTCGGGGTATCGGGCCGGCCAATCGAAGGCCAACCATTCATCCAGGCTGGCGAAACCCGGGCGCAGCCGGCGGCCGAAGCCGAAGCTGTCCGCCTGGAAATCCGCTCGGCTGAGCCGGACCACCTCTTCCAGACGCGGCCGCAGCCATCCCGCTAGCGCCCGCCCGACGACTTCCATTTCGGCGTGGGTCGCGGGCGGCATGCCCGGCCGATGCACTTCCCGCAATTCGCCCTCGAGTTCCAGGCGGACGTCGAGCGCCACCTGGTCGCCCTCCCGGCGGGCGCGTACGGAAGTGTCGACCCGGCGGACGAACACGGACAGCGGCAATTCGCGTTCTTCAGGGTCGGGAATGGTGAGCGTTCCTGGACTCCACTCTCCCCGCAACATCTGTACCAGTCCAGCCTGCTGGAAGCCGAATTCCCCCACTAACCGGTCGCCACGGAAGACGGCCAGGCCGATGAGGAGGGCCTTGCTGGGGGCGCCGAGCAGGATGCGCGGCCGGTCGCCGCCCCCGGTACCGGCTTCTACCCGCTCCAGCAAGGGGACGATCGGGTCGAGGGCCGGATCTTCGAGCGCTATGAGGAAATCACTCACCCGGATCATCGGCGTTTTGCCGGCAGCGTGGTTGATGTGGATCAGCCGTTCCAGATACCTTGACGGCCGCGGTTCCACTAGCGGCTGGATGGTCAGGAGCGAACTGGCTCGGCCCCTCGCGACCAGCAGCACCACATTGCCGCGGAAATCGGGAATGTCCTCCAGGCCGCCGATCGGCCCCGCCAACCCGCGGCGTGCCAGCTCCTCGCCGACCACCAATACTTCCAGGTGGATCAGGGTGGGCCGTCGGGCGAAATTCGCGGTGAGGTGGTAGATGGCTTCGCTGACGTTCCGCGCGCGGACGGTGAGGGTCTCAAAGCCGGGTCGCGCCCCGCCGGAACCACTGCCTCCATCCCCGCCGCCGGTCCCTCCGCCACCTCCTCCGCCGGACGGGCCCGCGAGGTTCCGCGGCACAGCGATCTGGAAGGTAACATCGAATTGACCGCGTGGGGCGACATCCATGCCCAGAGCCAGGATCAGGGCAAGGCTGTTCACTTCCTCCATGTCCCAGCAAGCGGCCGAGGCCAGGGTCAGGCCGGCGATCAGGGCCAGGCCCAGCCCGCGCTCAAGTACGCTCATCCTGCGCATCCGCGGTCCTCGGCCTCCCTCGACGTACCAGGGTCAGGATGAACAGCAAGAGCGGCAGTCCGATCACCACCATCGAGGCCTCGAGGCGCAACGTCTCGAAATCCAGTTCGGCAGCCGCCGCCAGCGACGGAGGGAAGAAAGCCAGGCTGAGAGCGAGGACGGTCAGTGCCGGGACCAGGGGACGGTGCTGCTCGATGTCGAAAGCCTGGGCGACGATCAATACCGCCGCCATCAACGTCGCGCTCTGTTTGATCGCCGCGGCCAAGAACCAGAGGAAGATGAAGATCGCTTCCACCCGCTCCACGAATTCCCCCAGGATGATGGACCGGGCGAGGGTGAAGGCGGGGAAGGTGAGCCGGGCTGCGCCGGTGCCAGTGAATACGGCCACGGTGAGCGAGGCGATCGCCGCCATCGCCAGCCAACCGATGCCGATGGCGAGGGTGCTTGCTCGCCACAGCTCGCGGCGGTGCCGAACATACGGGGCAACCAGGCCCAGGATCAGGAATTCGTCGTAGAGCGCACTGTCCTGCCAGCCCTGGGCCAGCACCGGGTATAGCCCCGGCCCCAGCAAGGGGAAGAGGTGCCCGAGGTCGGCCGCCGGCAAGGTGGCGACGGCGAGCGGGACGAAGAAGGAGGCGATCACCAGGCTGAAAAGCATCGCTATGCGTACCAGGGTTTCGAGCCCCAGGGATACGGTGAGGCCCGCGAGGAGGAGCAGGACGGCGGCGAGCAACTCCACCGGGGTCCGGGGCAGCACGGCTACCTGAAAATTGGCGGCGAACTGCCGCGCGGTGAGGGCCGTATCGGCCAGGAACAGGAGAAACAGCGGCGCCACGAGCAGGCGGCCGACGACCGGTCCGGCCAGCGCCCGGGCCGCTCCGACCAGGCCGGAATCGGGGAAGCGGGCCAGTACCGCCATTACCAGGAACAGGGAGACGGTGGCTACGAGCGCCCCGACGCCGAGGGCAATCCAGCCGGCCCCGCCGACCCGCGTCGCCAGGAAACTCGGGAGGGCGAGGAAGATCTTGGCCGAGATGGTCAGGGTCAACAGGACCGCAAGGTGGGTTCCGTCGATCCTGCCGAGTTCAGGCCGCATCGCCTTCACTTCGTCGAACAGGGCGGCCGATGCTCTGGCCGACCCGACTCCTCTTCGAGTTGGGCGGTCACGGGATCCCAGGAACGGATCAAGCGCCGCTGGGCCACCAGGTCAAGGGGACGGAGGAAACGCGGCCGCTGGTGCAGGAGAAACTGCGCCCCGTGCAACACGACGTCGGGGCTGCCGCCGCGAAAGGGAGCTACGGGGCTGAGGAAGGGGACGCCGAACGACTTGGTGGCGCACAGCATGAGGGCGATGAGATATATGCCGACGGCGATGCCGAAGAACCCGGCGATTGCCGCGAGTGCAATGAAGAAGAAGCGGTAAGTGCGCAGGAGCATGGCCGCAGAGTAGTTGGGGATGGCGAAGGAACCGAGCGCCGTCAAGGCCACGATGATCACCAGCAAGGGACTGGCCAGATTGGCGGCCACCGCGGCCTGGCCGAGGATCACCGCGCCGACGATGCCGATGGTCGGTCCGATCACGGAGGGTATGCGGATGCCCGCCTCTCGAATCAGCTCGAATCCCACCTCCAGGCCGATGATCTCCACCAGGGAAGGGAACGGTACTCGTTCCCGGGCGGCGGCAATGGCCAGGACCAGTTCGGTGGGGATCAGCGCGTGATGATAGTTGATGAGTGACAGGTAGGCTGCCGGCAACAAGAGGCTGGTGAAGGTGCCGATCAGCCGTACCAGGCGCAAGGCGGTGCCCAGCGGCCAATTGAGGTAGTAGTCCTCGGGATTGTGGAGGAAGCTCTGAAAGGTGGTCGGTGCGATCAGGGCATGGGGCGAGTCGCCCACCAGGATGGCCAGGTAGCCATCGGCCAGGAACGCGGCCGTCCGATCCGGCCGCTCCGTGGCCAGCATGGTCGGCACGACGGGAAAGGGTGTGGGTTGCGAGGGCGACTCGATCATCCGCTCCAGCATGCCCGCATCCAGCAAGCGGTCGACGTCGACGGTGCTGATGCGGCGGCGGGTCTCCTCGACCAGCCAGGGATTGGTCAGGCCTTCGATGTACATCAAGACTACCTCGGTGCGGGTGAGCCGGCCCAGGGTCCAGCTCTCGATCACCAGGGAGGGGCAGCGGATCAGGCGGCGCACGAGGGCGGTGTTGACCCGTAAGTTCTCGGTGAAGCTGTGTTTGGGCCCGCGAACCACCGTCTCGCTGGTTGTCTGCTCTACCGCCCGGTGAGCGTGGCCTCGCGCTTCCACCACCAACCCCTGGGCCACTCCGTCGATGAGCAACACCGTATTCCCGGCCAGAATCGCGTCGACCAGATCGGCCAGAACCTCGTGTTGCCGGAGCTGATGGTGCGGCAACAGCTTCTCGGCGACCACCTTGAGGCGGCCGCGACGGGGGAGGGGCCGACCCAGTTTCGACAGCAGCATGAGCGGTTGCAGCACCGTCCCCGTGAGCTGGTCGCGAGCGACCAGGCCATCGATGAAGATCATGCCGGCGCGGATGGCCGGCGAACTCCCGATACGGAACTCGCGGACCACCACGTCCGAACTGCGGGGCACGTTGAACAGTCCGCGGAACCGCTGGAGATTGGCATCCAGTCGGTTGCCGATCCGCTCCTGTTCCAGTTCCTCACCGGTGATACGGCCAGGAGGACCGGCCGGCTGGTCGGCCCGCGTTTTCGGTGGTCCCCGATCCGCCTCTTCCGGGGTGTGCGTCCGAAAGGGACGCCTCCGGCCAAGCGAGAAGGTGCGCTTCACGAGATTGGGGGCAGGGCACAGGGCAGCTTTGATCTTTTTCAGCCATAGTCTGGGCATGGGACCGATGGCTCCTCATGGGGAATCCTGAAGGGTAGCTTGACCGCGGCGGCGTCGCTTTATGGGGGTTCAGAGGAGGGTTGCGGCTATGACTGCCGGAGGGACTTCGTGGCTGGGCCGGGCTCGCGCCTGGGTGAGAAAGACCCTGGCGGCGGGCGATGACGGGGACACGGCGTCCGACGCCTATCGCCGCGCCCGGCGACATCCGGCCCCCACCGCGGGCGGTCGACTCCGGCAGACGGCCCGGCTCATCTTCGAACGCCAGCGCCATCGCGAACTCGAGGCCCTGCGCGCTTACGACCGGCTCATCCGGCGGCTCCGGCGCCGAAAATGATGGAAACGTACGACAGGACCTCAGCGGCGGGCGCCGAATAGTTACCGGTTCGGCCGGCCGAGGCCCGGAGAGGGTGTCTGCCTTGAAGGTCGACGTGTTCCCCACGGTCCAGGCAGTGCGCGCCAGGGAGTTGCCCGGGCGGGTTGCCATCGCCATCGACGTCCTCCGGGCCACGACCACAGCGGTCACCGCGCTGGCCAACGGGTCGACCGGCGTGATGGCGAGCCGCGATCCGGAAGAAGCCCTGACCCTGGCCGCGAACCTGCCCTCGGGCAGTTACGTCCTGGGGGGAGAGCGGGGCAGCCTGCGGCTGCCCGGGTTCCATCTGGGCAACTCGCCCGGAGAATACGCGGTGGACGTCGTGGCGAACCGGCGGGTCATCCTGGCGACGACCAATGGGACGGACGCGATCCGGCTGGCCGGACACGCCCAAGCGGCCGCTGCCGCCTGCCTCTTGAACGGCCGGGCTGTCGGCGCCTGGGCGGCCATGACCGGCCTCGACCTCACCATCTTGTGCGCCGGCACCCAGGGGGAGTTCAGCCTGGATGACGTGGTCTGCGCCGGCCAGGTCGTCGACGCCTTCTGCGAGGCCCGTGGCGGAGGCGTCGACCTCTCCGACCTCGCCCTTTGCGCCCGGGAGTTGTTCGTGGGCGCCCGCCATCGCCTGTTGGATATCCTGCAAGGGACCCGACACGGTCGGCGCCTGATCGCCCTGGGGTTCGGAGCCGATCTCGAGTATGCAGCCCAGGCTGACAGCTCCCGCCTCATCAGCGTACTGGTGGAGGGAGTGCTCAGGGAGGTCACCGGGAATCAAGGGCAGCGCTGAGAGTCCCTCCCTGCCCGGGCGGGGACGGCGCTGTCATGAGGGGATAGCGATCATGGCTGCCGCCACCGTATTGCTGGTGGAAGACGAACCGCACCTCCGGGAACTGCTGCGCGTGTATCTCGAGGCGGAAGGTTTCCGGGTGATCGAAGCCGCCGACGGCCCCGGGGGGCTCGAGTCGGCCCGCGGGTCAGCCCCTGACCTGGTCATTCTCGACCTCATGTTGCCCGGTATGGATGGCCGGGATGTATGCAGGCGATTGCGCGAGACCTCCCGCGTCCCCGTGATCATGCTGACCGCCCGTTCCGACGAGGTCGACCGGGTGGTCGGCCTGGAGTTAGGCGCCGATGACTACGTGACCAAGCCCTTCAGCCCCCGCGAACTCATGGCTCGGGTGCGGGCCGTGCTCCGCCGGGTAGAGGATCGCGCCGCCGCCTCGGAGGACGGTGCGACACGCCTGGCGTTCACGGATTTCGCGCTCGATCGCCGGTCGAGGGAATTGCTGGTGAGGGGTTCGGCAATACCCTGTCCGCCAAAGGAGTTCGAACTCCTCTGGATGTTGGCCGCCCATCCCCGGCGCGTCTTCACCCGGGAAGAACTCCTCAACCTGGTATGGGGCTACGACCATTTCGGCGACTTGCGTACCGTGGACGTTCACATCCGCCGGCTGCGCGAGAAGATCGAACGCGATCCCGCGGTGCCCCGGCTCCTGAAGACGGTATGGGGCGTGGGCTATAAGTTCGAAGAGGAGCTGGGATCTTGAGTTCGCTGCAGGTCAGACTGGTGCTCAGCTACGCCCTGGTCATCGTGCTGGCCCTGACCATCGCCGCCTTATCCCTCTATGGTTTGGCGGCTCGGAGGGATCTTCAAGAGTCTAGCGCGGCGCTGCTGGAGCAGGCCCAGTCGCTGGCGGCGTTCGCCGCGCGGAATCCTCGGGCTTCAGGTGTCGTCGGCGGGGAAGGCGCCAGGACCCCGGGCCTGCTACGGTTGGCCAGCGTCGTGACTGATGCGCGGATCGTCGTGGTTGGCGCCGATGGGCAGATGGTGGCGGAAGCGCCCGCCGGCGGGCAACCGTTATCGCCGGCACTGATCCGGCTGGCACAGGAGGCAGCTCGGAACCGCCGCCCGACTTCGCGGCAGGTGCGCCTGGCCGGCGATCAGGCACTGCTGGCCGCGGCCGTTCCCCTGGCCGTCGCCGCCGGCGATGGTCCGGTCCCGCCCGCGATTGAGGGCCTGACCCTCGTATTGGTCCGAACGGAAGCAGGTTTGCGGGCGGGATCCGCGTGGATGGTGCGTCCGCTGGTGGTGGCCGGCATGCTTGCCAGCGTAGCGGGACTGGCCCTGGGGGCTGGTCTGGCTCGGGGCGTAGCCCTGCCCGTCCGCCGCATGGGTCGGGCTGCCCGGAGGCTGGCCGCGGGCGACTTCTCCGCCCGGGTCGGCGGTCCGCCTGTCACCGGCGAGCTTGGCGAACTGGCCGGCGCCTTTGACCACATGGCGGCGCGTCTGGGACGACTGGTCAGCGACTTGGGGGGGGAGAAGGAACTCCTGGAGGCCATGGTGACCGGCCTGGGCCACGGGCTGCTGGCACTGGACAAGACGGGGAAGATCGTGCACCGGAACCCCCGGGCGGCAACTTATCTCGGTGCAGGAAGCCCCCATGCCGGAAGGCCCGCTCCCGAACTGGATGAGCGGCTGGTCGAACTGGCCGGCCAGGCAAACCGCGAACGGCGGCCGGCGGCCGTCGAGTTGGAGAACGCCGGGCGACTGCTGCAGGCGGTAGCCACGCCCCTCGCCGACGGCGGCTCCATAATCGTCCTGCAGGATGTCACCTCCACCCGGCAACTCGACCGCATGCGGAGGGATTTCGTCGCCTCGGTCTCCCACGAACTGCGCACGCCCGTCACTGCCATCCAGGGCTTCCTGGACGCGATTCGCGAGGGCGTGGCCCGGGACCCGGACCAGCAGGCTCGATGTCTGACCGTCATCGGCGAGGAAACCGCCAGGCTACGCCGGCTGATCGACGACCTGTTCGACTACGCGAAGCTCGAGTCGGGGCAGACGTCGTTCCGCTTCGAGCCGCTGGACCTCGTACCCTTGTTGCGGCACGCCCTGGGTTCCGTGGCACCGCTGGCGGCCCAGGGCAAGATCGTGCTCGCCGCCGAACTCCCCGCCACCCTCCCGCGGGTGATCGCCGACCGCGACCGTATCACTCAGGTGGTGACCAACCTCCTGGCCAATGCGGTCCACTTCACGGGCGAGGGGGGACGGGTCACGCTCCGCGCCTGGCAGGAGGATGATGCCTGTCACGTGGAGGTGGCGGATAACGGCCGGGGCATTCCGCCTGAGCAGCTCGAGCGGATCTTCGACCAGTTCTATCGCGGACCCGATCGGGAGACTCCCCGGCCGCGCGGTACCGGACTGGGACTCGCCATCGCCCGCCACCTGGTGGAAGCGCATGGCGGCCGGATCTGGGCCAGGAGCGACCTCTGGCAAGGCTCTGCCTTCACCTTCACCCTGCCGCTGGCCCCGCCTTCTCCTGCGCCAAGCACGTTAACGAAAAGTTAATGGCCGCGTGACGGCGGGTTAACAGATGTAGCCGATAATAGGGATGGGAAACCCATCCGGGAGAATGCGAAGGGAGGAGAAAGACTGTGATGCGACCGATGCGAAGGACTGCCCTGTTCCTGGTACCGATCCTCCTCATCCTGAGCGCGGGACCGGTGCTGGCGGAAGGAACGCCGCCGGCCGATCCCCAGCTCGAGGCAGCCCGTCAGTTGCTGACGGAGATGGAGGCCACCCTCAAGGGCGCCCTGGCCCACGCGCAGGGTGGCGAGCCCGACCTGGCGGTGGCCGGCGTCGGCTCCTACCTGGTATTGCTTCGCCAGCTCGATGGGATGTTGCCGGCTGCCGAGCAGCCGGCGGGCGAACCATCCGAGGAGAGTCGGCGAGAGACACGGCGGGCGAAACAAGCGCTCCGCGCCCTGACGCGCGCTCTGCAGCAGCATGGCCGATTGCTGGGCCAGACCATCGCCGCCCTGCCCGTCGAGGCCCGCAATCAGGTGATCGAGCTGTTCAGGGTTGAGCAGGCGGCGGGCTATCGGCACGCCGCGATTGCCCAGTTGGTTGCCCGGGTAGCCGGCCAGACGGTTCGCCGGATCCGCGAGCGCGACCGCGACCTGGAGGGAGCCCTCGAGCGGGCCAAGAACCACCTCGCCAAGGTCACCGAAGCGGTGGCGCGCGTGGAGGCGAGGATAGCGGAGTTGGAGGCGCGGATACCGGAGATCACCGACCCGGCCCGCAAAGCTCTGGCCGAGAAGCGGCTCGAACTCGCGCGGCTGGACCTGGAGATCGCTCGCAAGACCGTCGTCCGGTTCAAATTGCTGATCGAGATCCTCGAGACTCGCCTGGCCGAGCAAGCAGACTGACCTCGCCAGGTCGGATTGAGAGCTGCCGGGCATAGTCTCTGGACAGCCCGCCCGTGCCGCCACATCAGGCGCCGGGCGGC
>DOZU01000145.1:0-446 GCA_003517845.1 Clostridiales bacterium
TCCCGTTGCTGCATGGCAAGCAGCGGCATCCGCTTCCGTTCGCCAAGCCGGCGCTCGATGGCGGAAGGCCCCGACGGGTACGCCCGCCCCCGAGCGCAATCCGCCGTCCCCTCGACCTACCCCGGGGCTATCATGGGTTCACCGGCCTGGCGCCGCGAGCCGGGGCGGGGAGGTGAGAGCCATGACCCTCAAGGACCGGGTCCTCACGTGGCTGGCGAGTGAAGAGGGGGCGACCATAACCGAATATGCCTTAGGAGTCCATGACAAATCCCAACTGCCTAAGCTCCTCCAAGACGGCGTATGCCGCATCTGCGTCCTGGGCTCCTGCGGCACATACTTGCGCTGCTGTGAGCAAACCGTCGATCGCCATGACGATGGAGTAGGCCTCTTGGTTGACTACGCAGTATACATCGGCATTCACGAGTTCCAAGAGGTAATCCTCGCCG
>DOZU01000145.1:567-4825 GCA_003517845.1 Clostridiales bacterium
GACCATAACCGAATATGCGCTGGCGTATCCCGCCGAACAGCAGTAGCAGATGGTGTGAGGGGACAGTGGCCTAGAGCGGGTAGAACTCGACCGTGACCTCCTTGGGGAAGAGTCTGGAGTGCCCCTTGCTTGGCCGCTCGACCGGAGTCACCACCACCCGGCGCACGAACGTCCGGAGCAACTCGCGGATCTGGTCGTGCCCGGCAGCATCCAGGATGCGGGGAACGTCTTGCAGGAGTCTCTCGACCTCGGGCCTCGATAGCCCGGGGCCGCCATTGCGCAGAGCCTTCTCAACCACCGCCAGCTCCAGGGCCAAACGTTTCTGCTCCTCGGCTAGTTCGCGCACACGGCTAAGCACGGCTGCATCCAGGTCCGGAGCCTCCTCGATGGCCCGGAACAGGTTGCGCTGGCGCCGCTCGGCCTGGCCCAGGCTGGCCTGTAGCTCTTGGCGCCGGCGGGAGAGGTCCGCGGTGAACGGATCTTCGGGGAGGGAGGGGGCGGCGCGCCCCGGGATGCCTTCCACGGCCAGTCCTCTGAGCGCGCCCAGAACGACTTCCTCGGCGTGCTCGCGCTTCACCCCCCAGTTGTCACAGGTCCAGTTCCGGCCTTGGAAGCCCGAGTTACTCCGGCAGCAGTAGTACTCGTAGTAGGGGCGAATATGGCGGGCCTCAGGAGACCGGTTGGGTTGCCGGTAGCCGAACATGCGCGCGCCGCACTGACCGCAGATGATGCGGCCGGTGAGGAGGTAGCGGCTGGCGTGGGCCCGGTTGGGAATGTTCTGGCGCGATTGGATTTGCGCCTGGGCCTGTTGCCAGGTCGTCAGGTCGATGATGGCCTCATGGCGGCCAGCATAGAGGTCGTCCCCGATGGCGGCGTACCCGGCGTAGATCGGGTTCTTGAGGATCCACGAGATGCGGTCGCGGACGCTGTGTGCCGATACATGCCGGAACTCACGGTAGACGACCTCCGTTTGGAGGCCGGAGACCCCGTTGATCAGGTGCTGGGCGATGCGGAGGGTGCCGACGCCGGCGAGGTACTGGCCGAAGATCCAGCGCACCACGGCGGCCGAGGCGGGGTCCACTTCGAGTTTGCCCTTCTCCACGAATCGGTACCCGAGCATGGTGGGACGGCCATGCACAAAGCCTTGCTCAACCCGCTTGCGAATGCCGAGGGCGCTGCGTTCCCGGATGTTCTCGCGCTCCAGTTCGGCGAACACCCCCAGCATCTGCATGAAGGCCCGGCCGGCGGCGTGGGAGGTGTCGAAGGGCTCGGTGACGCTGCGGAAGGCCACGTGGGCGCGGTCGAACTCGTCTACCAGGGCGGCCAAGTGGGCGACCTTCCGGCTCAGCCGGTCGACCTTCCAGACCAGGACCAGCTGGAAGAGATCCGTCTTGGCGTCCTGGCGCAGGCGCGACAAAGCCGGCCGGTCCAGCTTGGCCCCCGAATGCCCGTCATCGACGTAGATGCCGGCCACATCCCAGCTCTGTGCGCGGCAGAAGGCCATCAGCCGGTCGCGCTGGGCGAGGATGGAGAAGCCCTCCCTCGACTGCTCTTCCGTGGAAACGCGGCAGTATAGGCACGCGTGCAAGGACACTACCCCCGACTTCGCGGCAGCTCTCGCCTGCTGGAGCTACACCCGCCCCAGTTCCTGCCGCCGCAAGACCATATCCGGCATCAGCAGCTTGCTGGTGTAGGCATTCGCCTACAACTCGAGCGGGTCCTGCCGGCCGCTGTGGCAGCGCACGGTACACGGAGCAGGAAAAAGGCCACGGCCGGACCCAGCGGCGAACGATTCAGCTCACCGATAAAGTGCGCGACAGTTGGTTCCCTCACGCAGTCCAAGGTTTCCGCGTCGAGCGCACTACCTGGGACCACAAGGGCCACCAGCGGCACGAAGTAGCATACGGCCTGACCAGCCTGTCTCCGGATCGTGCCGGCGAGGCCCGCGTTCTCAGGCTAGCGCGCGGCCAGTGGACGATCGAGGGCCTGCACCACATCCGCGACGTGACCTATGACGAAGACCGCTGCCGTATCCGAACCGGAGAGTGCGCCGCGAACGATGGCCACGCTACGTAACCTGGCCGTTGGCCTTGTGCGCCTGTACCAGCCCGGCACCGTAGCCCGCGCAAACCGCATGCTGATGATGAACCCGCAACGATTCCTTGCGCTGATCGGAGCCTGACGAGCAACGAGCTTGGCTGGCCGACGCTACGGGCAGCCACCATGGCCGGGCCGCTTTGCCGCGCCCTCTCGGGATCGTTCCCCGTAGGCAGCTCGCGCTGTCCAGGCCCATCGCGCCTTCCACCGCCGACTGTATGACGGTAGACCGGTTAACCCCCGTGGGCTATAGTGAAAACCAGGGGTTGCCCCCGGGTAGAATGACGCAACCGGGGCGAAAACCCTCTCCGCGCAGGGATTCCCAAAGCTTTGCAGAAAATCATTGAGGGGGGAAATTCAGTCAGATCCACGGTCCACGGGAACGGGGCAACTCCAGAATGTCACCGAAAGAAGAGGTGGAAAATGGCCAGGTCCGGCTTTGCCGTAGTCCTGGCGGCAGCCATAATTGTCGTCAGTATATCCGCTATCAGCTGTAGCCCGGAGCAACCCCCCCAGACGCCAGTACCTCCGCCAGCCACTTCGGCTCAGGTTCCGGCGCCGAGTTCGCCGGTTCCGCCCGTTACAGATCCTGTGCCGGCTCCAACTCCTACGCCATCTGCGACGCTGCCGTCAGAGAGGCCAACGGCTGCGACGACCGCCCCCGATGCCGCCACACCAACCCCGGTGCTTACTCCCGCTTCTGAGCCTGCGATCAAGGTAATCGCGGCTAAAGTAATATCTGTTACAGATGGAGACACCATCAGAGTTAGCCTGGCCGGCAAGACCGAATCCGTCCGGCTCATCGGCATCGACACCCCGGAGACCGTCCACCCGTCCAGACCGGCGGAGCCCTTTGGTCAAGAGGCCTCCGCTTACACCAAGAGGACGGTGAACGGGAGAACCGTGTGGTTGGAGTTCGATGTACAGGAACGGGATCGCCACGGACGTCTACTGGCCTATGTCTGGCTGGAAGAGCCGAAAGACGACGGGCAAGCTGCGGTCCGCGCCGGGATGTTGAACGCCATGCTTTTGGCCGAGGGGTACGCCCAGCTGGCTACCTTCCCGCCAAACGTGAAGTATGTGGATATATTCACTGTCCTGCAGGAAGAGGCCAGGGAAGCGGGCAAAGGGCTCTGGAAAGCCGCGCCTGCCCCGCAGGCTCCGCAGGCAGCCGGAGTATTGATTGCGAGCGTCGATCTGCGAGCTGAAGCCGTAGTGGTCAAGAACAGCAGCAATGAACCCGTAGACATTTCCGGATGGACCCTGGTCAGCGAGAGAGGCGATCAGCGTTTTGTTTTCCCTGATGGAACCAAGATCCCAGCCGGCGGCAGCATTTCCGTAGTCAGCGGCCCAAATGCGACAACTGGAGCGGGAAGGCTGCTGTGGACTAGGTCCCATATTTGGCACAATGATGGCGATCCGGCGACATTGCTCAATGGAAGCGGAGAAAAAGTGTCGAGCAAGTAAACATATCAGTTCGTAGCAGACGCGTTCTCCGCAGCCCCGTCGATGCGCGGGCACATCAGGCGCCAGCGCTACGGGCCGACCTCGGCCGAGACCAGGTGGCTCTACATTGAGAGTTGCGAAGCCCGGCGCTGGGTCGCGCCGCGACAGTTCCAGATCAACGTATCAAGGTGGTTGCGATCGACCGCGCCAGACTGGAGGGTCCTCGGTGCCCGAGAACTCGTGCCTGCCGCCGCACTGCATCGTGCAGTTTCGCGACTGCCCGGTGTGCCGGAAGACGCTGTATGCGATTGACCGTGAATTCGGCTCTTTCGACGAAGTCCGTCGTTGGGTGGAGTCTGATCGGCACGAGAGTGCGATCCCCTTGTGTTCGCTGCCATGCCCCGACTGTGATGGTCCCGGACTCAGCCCCCAGGCTACGCACATTGCCTTGTATGCGGACGGGAAGATGATCGGGCCTCCGGCAGAGATAGGATCGTGGGTGTTGCCGGTAGGAGGGCACGAAGCTTCCGGCCCTGTGGTGACGGAACCGGAGAAAGTTGCCGCTGAGGACGCCGCTCAGCACGTATTTTCGCGCTGGCCGCCCGAGCTTTTCGCTGAACTCGGTGAAACTTACGCGGACCTTGCTGTATCCTCAGGCAAGTGCCGGTCGGTGTGGAACCGGTGGGACGTCGGAACCTGGCGCGAGGTGTTTGCT
>DOZU01000033.1 GCA_003517845.1 Clostridiales bacterium
TCATCGGCGATCCCGGCGGCCAGTTTGCCCATGATGTTCGCGGTCGCCGGCGCGATCAGCACAAGCTCGGCCCGATCCGCCAGGGCGACGTGTTCGATGCTCCAGCGCCGCGGCTCGGCGAAGAGGTCGGTCGCGACCGGATTGCCGGATACTGCCTGGAACGTCATCGGGCTGACCAGACGGGTTGCCGACGCGGTCATGATGACGTGGACATCCGCGCCTAGCCGGGTCAACCGGCTGACGATCTCCGCTGCCTTGTAAGCGGCGATGCCGCCCGTGACCCCCACCAGGACCGTCCTGCCCTGGAGCATGCCCTTCGATCACCGCCCCGTCCCCGTCGCATCACGGCACGGCAGGTTTCTGCGCCCGGCGGACCTTCTCCTCCCGGAGGCTTCGGGTCGGCAGGGAGCCTCATTCCTGGAGCATCTTGGCCAGAGCATGCCCGGATGCGCCGGTCACCCCGGGGCCCGGGTGGGTGGAGGCGCCGTTCAGGTAGAGGCGGCGTATCGGCGTGCGGTAGCGCGACCAGCCGGCCAGCGGCCGGAAGATGAAGGCCTGGTCGGGCTCGAAACTGCCGGCGGCGGGATCTCCCTGCACCAGATTCGGGTTCAGGCGCTCGAGGTCGACCGGCGACAGGACGTGGCGAGCCTCGATCAGGCCCTCCAGCCCCGGGCAGTACGGCCGGAGGATGCTGATGACCCGATCGGCGTATACCTCCTTGACCTGGTCCCAGGAGCGACCGGCGATCGCCCCTGCAGCATCCCCGCGGATGACGTAGGGCGCCGGGTTGGCCGTGACCCACAGGATGTGCTTGCCGGGGGGCGCCCGCCGTGGATCCAGCACGGTTGGTTGGCCGACGGCCACTGCCGGGGCGGCCGGCAAGTGGTCATGAGTCGCTTCATGGTGCGCCCGGGCCAAATCGGCCATGGAGGGTGCGATGTGCAGCAAGGCAGCGGACTGGGACTCAGCGTCGCCTGACCAGCGCGGCCGTGCGGACAAGGCAAGCTCGATCCGGAAGATCGACAGCCCGTAGCGGTAACGGGATACAAGGGTGACGAATTCCCGGGGGAGGTGTTCGGCGCCCACCAGTTGCAGGAAGAGACGGGTCGGTGGGAGCCCGGCGATCACCGCCCGCCGAGCCTCGACGGTCGTCCCGTCCGTAAGCTGGACGCCCATGGCAGTGCGCCGGCGCACGACAACCCGGGCCACGTCGCGTCCGAGGTGGATCTCTCCCCCCAGTGCCCGGAGATGACCCGACATGGCCCCGGCCAAAGCGGCCATCCCGCCTTCGGGCACGGCGATGCCGGCCGCGGAGTCCATCGCCATCCCCAGGTAGATCAAGGCCGCCAGGGCGCTGCCCGGCGTATCGGGACCCGCGCCCCCCAGTCGCGCCGCCAGGTGGATCAGCCAGGCCCGAACCCGGGGGTGCTCGAAACATTCTCCCGCCAGGTGGCGCGGGGACAAGAGCGCCAGGCGCAGGAACCGGACGGCACCGCGGGGGCCGAGGAGGGCCCGGATCCGCAGGGCGCGCCATGCGGTCGCTGCCGACGGCGGAGGGGCATCCATGAAGCCGGCGAGTTGCTCCCGCACCCGCCGGTAAGTCAAGTAAAGTCGGCGGCAACTCTCCGCATCGGCCTTGGAGTGCCTGCCGATGCTGGCCAAAGTCGCCGATAGACGGTCGCACAGCAACACGCCGTCGCCGTCGGGGAAGAGGCTGGCGGCGGGTATGGCAGCCCGGCGGAAGGCAAGCCCGTGCCGTCCCCAGTCCTCTTTGAACTCGCGGTAGGCGGGGGATAGGAACAGGAGGTGGACGAAACACGGCATCAGGTCATGGTGGAAACCAGGCAGCGTTGCCGGGGCCGTCAAGAGACAGCCGCCGGCATGTTGTCCACGCTCAAAAATCGCGACTTTCCACCCGGCCCGGGCAAGATAGCTGGCGGCCACCAGGTTATGATGCCCGGCTCCAATCAGGATGGCGTCGTACAAGGCGGCAACCCTTCGGGCGGGCGGTCCGAGCCGATCATCTCCTCGGGCTCATCAACCGGTTGAAAGTCCTCCCGGTGCTCGTATACGGGGATGCCGCAGTTCGGGCAGGTTATATCCGGATAGCCCTCTTCGTCCTCGGGCAGTAGCCCTTCTTCTACCTGTGCCAGGTCGGCGTCCATCATCTCAATATAGCTCTGCAGCTCTGCGTGGGAATCTGACATCTCGTCCAGCCGCGAGGCCACAGTATCGAGGATCTCCAGCATGCCCCCGAGCACCCGCGAACCGGACGACCCGTCATCCGGTTTCAGGCCGGCGCTCAGTCCCTGAAGATACCGGACCCGTTCCTTGAGGTTCACGTGGCACCCTCCCCCGGGGATGTCCCCCGCTATTATGCGTCCCCGGGGGTCGCTTCAACCGCGGCCGGTTCAGGCCCGCTCGACGTACATGCCCGTCCGCGTGTCGACGCGGAGCACATCGCCCACATCGATGAAGAACGGGACCTGCACCACCAGTCCCGTTTCCAGGCGGGCAGGCTTCCCTCCGCCCGCCGCGGTGTCGCCCCGCACGCCGGGATCGGTCTCCGCGACCGCCAGTTCGACGACGTTGGGCAGTTCAACCCCCAGCGCCGTGGCCTCATGAAATACTATGTGGAGGGTCAAGTTCTCTTTCAGGTAGCGCAAGGCGTCTCTGAGCTGATCGCGAGTCAGGACGAACTGCTCGTAAGTCTCGGTGTCCATGAAGGTGAACTCATCGCCCAGCCCGTAAAGGTATTGCACTTCCCGCCGGTCGAGCCGCGCGCGCGGCAGCTTCTCACCGGCCCGGAAGGTTTTCTCCATCACCTGTCCCGTCCGCACGTTCTTGAGACGCGTGCGGACGAAGGCAGAGCCCTTGCCGGGTTTGACGTGCTGGAAGTCAACTACTGACCAGACGGCGCCCTCGAACTCGATGGTGACGCCGGTGCGCAAGTCGTTGGTCGAGATCATCGCCGGATCCTCCCGCGGAGCGACAAAGTCACAGGATCTTCAGTTCCCGCGGAAAGTTGGACAGCCGCTCCGCGCCATCCGACCGCAGCACAACCAGGTCTTCGATGCGCACGCCCCCCCACCCGGGCAGGTAGACGCCAGGCTCGAGCGTGACCACGCAGCCTTCGGGCAGGGCTGCGTCCCCGGTCAGGGACAGCCTCGGGCCCTCGTGGACCGCCAACCCCACGCCGTGCCCCAGGCCGTGACCGAAATGCTCGCCATAGCCCCGCTCTTCAATGACCGACCTGGCCAGCCCATCGGCGTCCTTGCCGGTCATGCCCGGCCGTAGACCTTCGAGCGCCGCCGTCTGGGCCGCCAACACCACCTCATATACTTCCCGTTGCCGCGCGTCCGCGCGCCCGATGGCGAAGGTGCGGGTGAGGTCGCTGCAATATCCCTGGTACTGGACTCCCAGGTCCAGAGTCACCAGATCGCCCTCCTCCATGACCCGCAGCGATGGCCGGCCGTGGGGGAGAGAGGAACGCGGGCCGGACACGACGATGATCTCGAAGGCCGCGCCGGCCCCTCGCCGCTTCATCGCGAACTCCAGGGCTATCGCCACTTCGCGCTCGGTGACGCCCGGACGGAGCAGGTGCAGGTGGTCATCCAGCACCTCGTCAGCCATGGCGGCGGCTTGCCGGATCAGGTCCAGTTCTTCAGCTTCCTTGATGATCCGGACCCCTTCCACCAGTCCCTCGGTCGGGACGAGCGTGATCCCTTCCAGGGCCGACTGCAGTCGCTGGTGCATCCCGACGGTCACGTTCTCTTTCTCGAACCCGATGCGGGCGGCACCCGTGGCCTGGACGACTTCTTTCATCGCCGGCAGCGGATCGGTCCCGTGGCGCACGATGCGACTGCCCGGGGCTTCCGCGGCCGCCTGCTCCACGTACCGGCCGTCGGTGATCAGCACCAGCTCCGTGGCCGTCAAGACCGACATGCCCCACGAACCGGTGAATCCGGTCAGGTAACGCCGATTCTCGGGGGTGGTGACCACCAGCGCCTCCACCTCCGGCCGGCACGCCAAGACCTTATCGAGCACGCGGGACCGCCGTCCCCCTGAAGCTTCCGTCATGCCCCGACCTCCCTCCCCAACCACGGCAAGCTGCTTTCGGGGCGGCACCGGCAATTTCCTCCCCGCCTCAGTTCCGCCTGATCATGTGGATCGCTTCGCCGGACAGGCCGTGCGCGGCTTCCAGGATCGCTTCCGAGAAGGTGGGATGGGCGAAGCCGGCATCTGCCAGGTCCTCGGCGCGCGCTCCCAGTTGCAGGGCGATGGCGGCCTCGTGGATCAGGTCCGTCGCATGGGGACCGAGTATGTGGCAGCCGAGCAGCTTGCCGCTGTCCGCGTCGGCCAGGAGCTTGACCATCCCGTCCGTCTCGCCTGAGGCCACGGCGCGGCCGTTGGCGGCAAAGGCGAAGCGCGAGACCTTGATTTCACCCCGAGCACGGGCTTCTGCTTCGGACAGGCCTACGCTGGCGGCCTCGGGGATGGAGAATACGGCGGCAGGCACGACCCGATAGTTCATCTCCCGGTGCCGTCCGAAGATGTTGTCCATCGCCACCAGTCCCTGAGCGGAGGCAACCGAGGCCAGGAAGTACCGGCCGGTCACGTCGCCGATGGCCCAAATCCCCGGCACCGAGGTCTGCATCCGCGCATTCACCTCAATGCCCCCCGCGCCATGCTTCACGCCCAGGGAGTCGAGGTCGATGCCCCCGAAGTCGGGAACCCGGCCCATGGCCACCAGCACCTCATCCGCCGGGAACTCCAGCGGGCCGCCCTCCCCGTCCGCCTGCACCAGTCTGCCCCCGCCGCTCAACTCGCGGATGTCCTTGATGAATACTCCGGTGGTCACGGTGATGCCCTTCCGCTTGAGGATGGGCAGAAGGCGTTTGCCAAGCTCCTCATCCACCGGCGGCAGGATCTTGGGCGTGCGCTTGATCATCTGCACCTTGCTGCCAAACTCGGAGTAAATGCAGGCAAACTCCACGCCCAGCACCCCGCCGCCGATGATCAGCAGGCGTTCGGGAATCCGCCGGGGAGCGAGCGCGTCATCGCTGGAGATGGTGAGCGAGAGCGCCGCCGGCGAGACCGGCGGCGTCTGGGGCCGCGAACCCGTGGCCAGCACCACGTCCCGCGCGACCAGCGTCTCCCGGCCGCCGCCGTTCAGTTCCACCTCCACTTTCAGGCCTGGCAACACCCGGGCCCGACCGGCAAACACCTCCACCCCGTTGGCCTTGAGCAGCGCCTTCACCCCGTCGGTTAGCTGGCGTACTGCCGCCTCCTTGTGGGCCAGCACGAGCGGCAAGTCAAGTTCGGACTCGGGGATGCGCACCCCGAACGCGCCGGCCCGACGGCTCTGCCCGTAGACTTCAGCGCTCGTCACCAGCGCCTTGGTGGGGATGCAGCCCCGGTTCAAGCAACAGCCGCCGAGCCTATCCGCCTCCACCAGGGCGATCTTCCCGCCTCGCTGCGCTCCACGGATGGCCGCCACATAACCGCCCGGGCCACCGCCGATCACGATCACGTCGTACAAAGCCTACCACCCCTCCGTCAGTGTGATTGCCCGCGGCCGGCAGCAGGCACGGGCGCATCTCCGACCGCTTCCGCCCGGTAGCCCTCAACCAGTTCTCCGGCTAGCCGGAGTTCCTCCGGGGTCAAGCTGCCCTCAACCAGGGTAATGTCGAGTCCCCTTGCGAATCCGGCGGCGAAAGCCCGCGCAGCCTCCTCCCAGGTCACCTGGCGCCGGGCGGCTTCGCCGATCCCGATAGCCCGCCGTCGCAGCCGGGCGAGATCGGCCCGAGCCAGGAACCGGGCATGACGCTCCGGGGAGAAACCTAGTAGCATCGAACCATGCTGGAGGAGCACCCCTCCCCGTCGCACCTGTGCGCTGCCGACGACCTTCCGCCCCTCGAGCAGGAGTTCATGCGCGGCCGGGGTCTCGAAACAGGCAGAAGACCCTGGGGGAAGGGGCGTGGCACCCGCGAGGACCTCGGCCTCCAGGCCGAATTCGCGTATCGCCTCGCGCAGTCCGCGCGCCAGCACCTCATAGGTGCTGGTCACGCTCCCCGGCAAGGACGAGGCGCGGAGGACCAGGGAGTAAGTCAACTCGTCATCGTGCAGGACCGCCCCTCCCCCGGTCGGCCGCTTGACCCACTCCACCCCTTCCCGGCGGCAGGCCTCCAGCTTCGCCTCCTCGGCCGGGGACTGGCTGCGCCCCACGGACACGGCCGGCGGCTGCCACGCATACAGGCGCAGGCTGGGCGGAGTCAGCCCGCGCGAGTGTACCCTGGCCATCGCATCGTCGACCGCCATATTCCAGGCGGCCGTCCCCGGCGCCGACCGCACCAGCCTCCAGGCCGGCCGCGATCTCCCTGGCGCCGCGCGGGGAAAGAGGTCGCCGGCGACCGCATCGGTCTCGCGCCGGGCTTCATCGACGGTGAGCGGCCGCGGGTAATTGTACGGTTCCTGTCCTGGCCGCTCATTGTAGTAAGGCCGGTTGCAGTCGGGGCAGCCGCTGGTCCGAAACGCCTCGCCGCCGGCGAGGACCGCCCGCAAGTCGGCTTCGCCAACCCCCGGATCGACCAGTTGCCCGAAGTGGAAACGGAGATCTTTCCCTTGAACCCGACCGGTCCGGAGGAGGAAGAACCCTGTCTGCACTCGGCGATACGAGGCCAGGCTGGGCCGAGGGCGGTCGGCCAGTCGCGTGCCGCGGATGGGCGTGAAGGCGAACAACCCCACCGCCACCCCTTCCTGGATCAGGGAAGCGATCGCCGCCAGCAACTCCTGCTCCGTCTCGCCCAACCCTGCAACCAGGTGGGTGCCGACCCGGCCGGGAACGTGAGCCGCGAGGTGGCCGAGCGCATCCCGTATCTCGGCCCATCCGGGCCCTCCCTTGACCTCGGCATGAATCTCCGGCGTCGCCGCGTCCAGCGGCAGGACCACCCGGTCAGCGCCGGCGTCCAGCAAGCGGATGGCGGACTCCCTATTGAGTCCCATGGCCGAAACGCACACCGGCACGGTCAGCGGTCGAGCCAGCAGACGCATGGCGCCGGTCCAGGCCTCGGGGCTGTCGGTGAGCTGCACGCATACTCTACGAACCGGGGACCCGGCGACGGCCGCGCAGGCCGCATCCCCGTCCGCTTCCGGCCAGGTAATGCGCGACAGCAAGTCCCGCCGGGCGGAGCTGGAGTGCGACTGGGGACAGAACCCGCAATCCCTCCGGCAGCGCCCGCCCAGCAGGAAGTACGCGGTAGTCGGCGGGACATCTCCGGCCGGCAGGTCTTTCAGGCCGAGGACGGCCGCCGTCCCCGCCGAGGCTCGCAGGCGGAAGTCGTCAGCGGAGCACACAGCATTCTTCTCCCCGGACCACGGTCAGACCGCAGTCCGCGGCCGCCCGCTCCGCGGCAGGCGTCGGGACCGCGACGCCGTTGATGCCGATGCGGACCGCCATGTCATCCAGTTGCGCGCGGTAGGCACCGCGCGGTCGCATGCAGCCGAGCGTGAGCGGCGTGGCCGGGAACTGCTGTCGCGACCAGGCCAGCAAGTCGATCACCTCCACGATAGGAGGCGGGGTCCGGTCCTGATAGGTCGTACCGGGCGTGGGGGAAAACACGAGGAACACTACTTCCTCCGGGTCTTCCCCCCGCAAAGCCTCCAGGACCGCCCGTTCCCCTCGCAACTCCCCCCCGTGCAAGCCCAGGCACAGGTGGGGGATGACCCGCGTATGCCGGGCTAGCCGGCGATAGCTTTGGAGGTAGTCGTCGAGGTCCACGTCCAGACCCATGACCTCCCGGGCCGTCTGCCGGTCCCCCACCATGTCCAGCGCCACGACGGTCGCATGGCGGCCTACTTCCTCGGCCGCGCCCTCGCCATCGACGAGGCCGACATGCAGGATCAGGCGAGCGGTCCTCCCGAGCTGCTGCAGCAGGTCGGAATGGCCTGCCAACGGGACCTGGCCTCGCCGGTCACAACCCCCGCTCACCAGCCAACTTGACGGGCGATCGGGGCCGGTAGCCCGCGCCAACGCTTGCGACGGCGCCAGCATGCCCCGCAGGTAGTGCCCTCCGCAATGAGCGCAGTCCAACGCGCAGTCGCCGCCGGTCACGCTGACTACCGACGTCTGGTCGGGATAGGCGAAGCGGATCACCGGCGGGAAGTTAGCCATCCTGATCGACCAGGCCAACTCCCAGTGCGGCCGTCCAGCGGCAGTGAGGATCACCGGCAACCCAACTCCTTCGCCCCCGGCCCCATGCTCATAGTCCTCTCTGCCAACGCACGATCGGTTTGCGAGAAGCGAGTGCCTCATCCAGGCGCTTCACCGGGGTGGTATGCGGCGCCGTCCGTACCACCTCCGGGTCGGCGGCCGCTTCGTCCGCGATGTCTGCCATGGCCTGGGCGAAGGCGTCCAGCGTCTGCAGGCTTTCCGTCTCCGTCGGTTCGACCATCAAGCACTCGGGCACGATCAGGGGGAAGTACACCGTCGGAGGATGGAATCCATAGTCCAGCAAGCGCTTGGCGATGTCGAAAGTCCGGACGTTATGCCGTTCTTTCTGCCAACTGCCACTGGCCACGAATTCGTGTTTGCACAGCCGGTCGTACGGCAGGTGGAAGTGCTCGGCGAGTTTGCGCATCAGGTAGTTCGCCGACAATACCGCATCCTCGCTCACCCGCGCCAGCCCTTCTCCGCCCATCGTGCGGATGTAGGCGTAAGCCTTCACGACCACCAGGAAGTTGCCGTAGAACGCCTTGACCCTGCCGATGGACTTGGGGCGATCCCCGACCAGCCGGTAGCTCCGGCCGTCGAAGTCGACGAGCGGAGTGGGCAAGTAGGGTGCCAGCCTTTCGACGGCCCCGATCGGTCCGGATCCCGGCCCGCCTCCCCCGTGCGGGGTGGCGAAGGTCTTGTGCAGGTTGAAATGGACGACGTCGAATCCCGTGTCACCGGGACGGGTGATGCCCATGGTGGCGTTGGCGTTGGCCCCATCGTAGTAGAGCAGTCCGCCGGCTTCGTGGACGATCGCGGCGATACGGTGCATGTTCTCGTCAAACAACCCGAGGGTGTTGGGGTTGGTGAGCATGAGGCCGGCCACATCCGGACCCATCGCCCCGCGCAGCGCCTCGACGTCCACCCCGCCACGGGAATCGGACGGGACCTCCACCGTCTCATAGCCGCACACCACCGCGCTGGCCGGGTTGGTGCCGTGAGCCGAGTCCGGGATGAGGATCCGGGTACGATGTTCGCCCCGGTCCTCGTGGTAAGCGCGAAACATCAGGAGGCCCGCCATCTCGCCATGAGCGCCGGCGGCCGGCTGCAGGGAAACCCGGCTGACTCCCCCGATCTCGCACAGGTAGCGCTCCATGTGGTACAGGATGGCCAGGGCGCCCTGCACTATCTCCTCGGGGAAGTAAGGATGTACGCCGGCCAGGCCGGGGAGGGA
>DOZU01000072.1:0-1467 GCA_003517845.1 Clostridiales bacterium
AGCGGCGCCGGTTGAGGATTGCACGCAGGCTCTGCGCAGATTGCACGTGAATTGCACCTGTGTGCAATCCTACGGGCAATCCGCCAGTACTCTTCCCGGTTCATCGTGACCATGGTTCTCCATCAGGCTGCTGATTTCCGGGGCCTGTCACGGCGAACCACCGTGAGCTGCGCGTTCGGCCTTGGACTCTGATCAGTCCGTCCTCTCGCAGCTCCTGGAGAAGAACCTGGATCGCCCTTCGGCCGAGCGCCGGGGCGACCTGCTGTAGCTCGGCCATAGCGCAGCCATCGGGGTGGGCGTCCCGAAGGTGCTTCAGCAGCAGGGCTTTGTTCTGCTCTCGGTCCAGTCCTCTCCGGCGGGTGTAGATTCCGCGTTGACCAGTCGCAGCGTGGAAGCGCCGGGCGAGCAGGTAACGCGTTCCTCGGCCGCGACCTATGGTTTCCACGACACCGAGATCCACCAGCCGTCGCAGCTGAGGCTGCAGGTCACCGGGAACGAGCTCCTGGCGGTGAATCAGGTCGAGCAGCAAGAAGTCGTAAACGGCGAAGCCTGCTTGTGTGTCACGACCGACCTCCTCGAGGAACCTTACGAAGCGGGAGTCCTGGACTTGGCCGTGGAGAGTGAGCACGACCTGATACGCATCGGTCCCGCTGAAAGCGGGGCGGAGCTTGCCCTGGCGGATGCTTTCCTCGAACATCAGGTTCATGCCCTGACCCGATCGTTCGACCAACCCACAACGCGCGAACGTTTCCGCGATCCGCCGGTTGCGGGGTGCTTGCCGATCCAGGATGTTCTCCAGCGTAATCCCCAGCGGGAATCCCCCGGGGCTCTCGATCACCAGATGGCGGGGGTACTGGCGGAGGAACACGCTTCCGCCCAGCTGATAGTCCCGGTGGCTGACGGCGTTCAAGATCGCCTCCCGCACCGAGCGCTCGGCGAAGGTAGGAATGTCGAAGACGAACAGCCCATCCTGGTAGTGTTGAAGACCGTTCCGCAGGTTGATGTTGCGCCACAGGTCTTCGTAGAAGGAGAAGAACCCTTGTCGGTGTTGGCGATCGTGCCGGCACCGGCCACGCGGCCCTTGACCTCGATGAAGCGCAGGCGTCCCGACCGCGGGTCGCGGCTCTGTCGTAGCCGACCTTGTCGGCTTCCCGGTCGGTGGGCTCGAAACCAAGGTGTCTCTCCACCTCCATCACCATGGCGCGGGCACGGGCAGCAACGGCAAGCGTGTTCACTGCCCCTTGCACCTCGGGCGCCGGCCGTCTTCGCGAGCAGCCCCGCGGGAACGACCACGAGGCCCCCCATTGCCACCGGCGGCAGGGCCAAGATCTGCGCTTCCAAGTCGAGCCTGGGCATCCGCTTCTGAAACCGCGCTGCGAGTTCGTCGGCGTGTCGGCGGGCCTCCTGTGAGATCCGGCAGGTGGCGGGACAGAGCCCGAGTCTGATTGGAGGAAGGCTTGGCGTTGG
>DOZU01000072.1:1859-3562 GCA_003517845.1 Clostridiales bacterium
CGTTGAGGAGACGGGTCAGCTCCTTCGCGGTCATATCGAACCTCGGCGTGCCATTCGTGAACAGCGCTAACCTGGCTTCACGCAGGTGTTGGGAAGCTGTGCCTTTCGATTAGCGGCAGTGTGGGTGAGCCGACGATGTTGACCCGCAACAACCTGGCGGCAAGAGACATTTCGCGTGCACCGGCTGATTTGTCGCGCTTCGGTTTTCGCTCCGACCACAAGATCCTTCTCTCTGGCGCGATCGAAGGACCGATCCTGGAGAAGTACGCAAGAGGTTGGGGAGGCATAACCACTTCCGACTCACCGCGGTTCCAGGCGTTCTTTTGGGAAGTAACATGGCCCTCACAGGTTTGGGCTTTTCAACAGGGGACGGTGCAGGAAACAAGCCTGTTCGGCGGTCGAGAACATCTTCTTCGCTGGGAAAGGTGTGACGGTGGTCTTGCTCAGCTCGCGAACGGTGGAGGGGCGACCATAGCCGGACGGGACTGTTGGGGCAAGGGTGGGGTCGCCGTGAAGTATACTGGGTCTCTCCGAGCCACACTCTACGGCGGCGAAGTCTTCGAAAACACCATTGGTGTCCTGCTTCCACCCAATCCCGATCACTTGCCAGCGATCTGGGTCTTCTGCTCTTCGCCCGACTTTGAACTCGCTGTGCGCTCAATCGACAAAAAGCTTGGGGTAACGTGCAACACCCTCGCCAAGGTCCCCTTCGACTCGAGCGCTGGCAGCGCGTCGCGGCCGAGAAGTACCCGCATGGCCTGCCCGAGCCCCAGACCAACGACCCCACCCAGTGGCTCTTTCACGGCCACCCGGCGGGGATGACCGCCGCCGGCCCGGCCAGAAATTCCCCTTTCGGTATTGCCGACCCCGCCGGCGCCGACCGCCATCCCTCGCTCATCTGCCGCACGCCCAACGTGGGCCACGTGCTCCAGGTGGCGGTAGGACGGCTGGTGGGCTATCGCTGGCCCGCCGAACTCGATCCGACGATGCGTCTCGACGAGGCGGTGCGGGCCTGGGTGGAGCACTGTGCTGAACCTGCTGACCTTGCCGACCCGGACGGTATCGTCTGCATTCCGCCCGTGGGTGGGGAGCAGCCCGCGGCGGACCGCTTGCAGGAGCTCGTCGCCTGCGCCTTCGGAAAGGCCTGGACCCCGCAGGTCCTGGCGAGGCTGCTCCAGGAGGTGGGCTTTGCGGACGGCACCCTGGAGGAGTGGCTCCGCAACGGCTTCTTCGACCAGCACTGCAAGCTCTTCCACCAGCGGCCCTTTGTCTGGCACATCGGGGACGGGCGGCGCGACGGCTTTGCCGCCCTGGTCAACTACCACCGGCTCGACCGGAGGCTGCTCGAGCGCCTGGCCTACAACGAGCTCGGCGAATGGATTGCCCGCCAGCGCCAGGGGGCGAAGGCCGGGGAGCGCGGCGCCGAGGACCGCCTGGCCGCCGCCGAAGCGCTCCAGAAGAAGCTCGCCCTCATTCTCGAAGGCGAGCCGCCCCACGACATCTTCGTGCGCTGGAAGCCGTTGCACGAGCAGCCTATCGGCTGGGAACCGGACCTTGATGACGGCGTCCGCGTGAACATCCGGCCCTTTGTCGAGGCCGACATTCTGCGCAAGCGCCCCAACATCAACTGGAACAAGGACCGCGGCCAGGAGCCGGAAAGCCTGCGCCCGAGCGAGCAGTTCCCCTGGTTCTGGCAAGACGGC
>DOZU01000108.1:0-6609 GCA_003517845.1 Clostridiales bacterium
GCAGGAGGGGGTGACCAGGGACTGCTCGAGCAGTGCCCCCCGGTCAACGCCCTCTGCCGCCACCCGCTCGATCGCCGCCTCGAGGCGGTCGGCTAACTCCTCGCCGGTCAGTCGGGCCAGCTCCTCACCGGCGGGCACTATCCCCCAGGCCAGACGGCCTCCCCGGCGCAGCAAGCCCCGGATCGCGCCTGCGTGCAAGGCCACTTCCTCGACGAACCCCCAGGCGTCGAAGGAGACGATATCGACCGGACACGCCATGAGGAAGCTCCAGTCGGTGCCGCCGCAACAATGGATTCCCCGCATCCCCTCCAGGGCCCTGAGCACCTCGGTGAGCCAACCCGCCACCTGACCGCGGTCGTAGGCGACGAAGCCCGATCCGTAAGTGGACAGGGCCGGTTCATCCAGGAAGATGATGGTGCGGGGGCTGAGCCTGGCCAGGAAACGTTCCTGCCAACGGGCCCGCATGGCCAACACCTTGACCAGCGAGTCCATCACCGCTTCCCGATGCAGTAGCGGCAGTCCGGACGCGTCGGTCAGGGATAGGCCGAGGGTGAGGGGGCCGGTGATCTGCCCTTTCACGGCCACGACCGGTGAGGCGGGTCGCGGATCCTCCGCGAGGGCGTATAGGCCCGCGGCTCGGTCGCGACCGATGGACATGACCGCTTCCGGGGTCTCCAGCTGCAGTTGCAGGATGGCCAGTACCGCCGATGTCTGGTCTGCTTCCGGATCGAAACGCATCCCCGCTTCGCCGTCGAGCATCCCCGGGATGCCCTCGCTGAACTGCGCGCTCATCTGCTCTCGCCAGGTTCGCCGCGGCAGTTGCGGCCAAACGGGACAGGCCGGCAGGTGCCGCCGAACCGCTGCCACCGCGGCAACCGGGTCACGATGGGGCAGACTGCCTATGGCGGTAGGCAACATGCTCGGCAGGGCAATTCGCATCGTTCGTCGCCCTCCAAAAAGACTCGAGCCTCCTCCAACCCTGGAGGAGGCCGCGATGGCTGCCTTCTCATCTTCCAGAACTGGAAACGCGGGCTCGAAGCCCGAATAACCACTTTCTGACTGGAATTGGCACCGATGCCCTGCGGGCCGGTTGCCGGGGGGTCTTCGGGCCAGTCCCTCGCCCCGCTCTTGATAAGAAACAGTGGTCTTATGCGGTTGTCAAAGTCAACATATCACCGGGAACCAGGGCGGTCAAGAGGGTGTTTCTTGCGATCCATCAACCAATGCGAACAGGATCTCGGCCGTCGCCGCAACCTGACCGTCAACCTCCGCCGTGCCGGCAGCCCGGCCCATCGAGCCGCGCCGCTGGAGCACTTCGATTTGCAGACGCAGGCTATCTCCCGGCTTGACCATGCGCCGAAAGCGCACCCGGTCGAGTCCGGCCAGTAGTCCGAGCTTGCCCCGGTTCTCGGGGACCGCCAGCAACGCTATTGCCCCGAGCTGGGCCATGGCTTCGACGATCAGCACTCCGGGCATGACCGGCCTGCCGGGAAAGTGACCGGCGAAGAACGGCTCGTTGATGGTGACATTCTTCAGCCCGACCGCCCGTTGGCCGGGCGCCAGCTCGATCACCCGGTCCACGAGCAAGAACGGGTAGCGATGCGGGAGGACCTTGCAGATGGCATCAGCGTCCAGCAAACCAGCCTCCTCAGCCGGCGGCTTACCCTCGCAGGTTACCGGCCAGGATTCTCAGTACCTCGCCCGATTCCAGCGCCTTGCCCGTGCCCAAAGCCACACAGGATATGGGGTCTTCGGCCACCATTACGGGCACGCCGGACATGTCGCTGATGAAACGGTCCAAACCATGCAAGAGCGACCCGCCGCCGGTGAGCACGACGCCCTTGTCGACAATATCGGCGGCCAGTTCCGGGGGTGTCGCCTCCATCACCCCCCGCACGGCGACGGCGATGGCCTGGAGCGGATCCTCGAGGGCCAGCCGGCACTCCTCGGACGTCATGACCACCGTACGCGGCAATCCGGCCACGAGGTCCCGGCCCCGGACTTCCGTCCTCAGATCTCGGCCGCCCGGATAGGCGGTGGCCACGCCGATCTTCAGTTCCTCGGCCGTCCGCTCGCCGATCAGCAGGTTGTGATCCCGGCGAACGTGGCGGATGAGCGCCTCGTCGCATCGGTCACCGCCTACCCGGATCGAGGCACTTGCCACCACTCCCCCTAGCGACAAGACGGCAGCGTCGGTGGTGCCCCCGCCGATGTCGATGACCATTGAGCCCGAAGGGGGCCAGATGTCAATGCCCGCTCCCAGAGCGGCAGCCAGCGGTTCCTCGATCAGGTACGTATGCCTGGCCCCGGCCTGCGTGGCGGCTTCTACGACCGCACGGCGCTCGACCGAAGTCACGCCGGAGGGGACGCAGATGACGACCCGCGGCCGGACCAGCATCCCCCGACCGGCTACCCGAGACATGTAATGCTTGAGCATGTACAGGGTCAGGTCGAAGTTGTCGATCACGCCGTCGCGCATGGGTCGGACGGCGATGATCCCCCCGGGAGTACGACCGAGCATCTGCCGGGCCGCCTCGCCGACGGCTACCACTTTGGCCGAATCGGTCTGGATGGCGACCACTGACGGCTCCCGGAGGACGATTCCCTTGCCCCTCACAAATACCTTGATGCTGGCCGTACCCAGGTCGATGCCTATATCATTGGACAACGAAAGCACGGCGCCCTCATCCTTCCGGCGAGAGTGAGGACAACTCGGCAACCCTGCCGGCACATGGTAGCACGGCTTGTCGGATGCGGGGGAGGTTTCCCTGCTCAGGGGGACGAATCCTGCCGAATGGGAGGTGCTGCCGCAAGCCGCCGGTGTTTTCTTCGCGTCGCCTCGCCCCCGCGCAGGTGGCGCTCGCGGCGGTTAGCGGTGAGTAGCTGGCGCACCTCTCGGGCCAGACCCGGCTCGAGCCGCGGCAAGCGTTCGGTGAGATCCTTGTGCACGGTGCTCTTGGACACGCCGAAGTCGCGGGCTGCCTGCCGTACGGTGGCTCGCCGTTCGACAACATGCCGGCCGAGGTGAATCACCCGACGCCAGATTCGCTCGTTCAACGGGTACCCTCCTGTCACTTCCCCTATGAGGGAACCCGGGCGGAGATTCGGCTTGCTCCACCTCACCTCAAGTAGTTCTCGGGATCGACAGGATGCCCATCCTGACGCATCTCGAAGTGGAGCAAGACCCCATCCGCCAGTTCGGCCTCGCCGGGAGGCCCGACGCTCCCCAAGATCTGGCCGGCGGTCACCCGGTCGCCGGCCGCCACCTGAACATCACTCAGGTGAGCGTATACCGTCTGCAGGCCGTCGCCGTGGTCGATCACCACTCGGTGGGCCCACAGCCGCTCCCGGCCCGCCGAGACTACCTGGCCGGGCAGGGCGGCCCGGACCTCCCCGCCAACGGGCACCCGCAAGTCAATGCCGGTATGGAGACGGTAGTCTCCGTAGGTGGGCGACCAGTGCCAGCCAAACCCCCGTAATCGCTGCCCGATCGCGGGCCATTCGGCAGCTTCCGGCCGGATGGCGACGGCCGTCACCCCCGGGTCGGCCTCGATTTCGCCGGCAGCCGGGTCCGGCTTGGCAGCCGGTTCGGCGGCAGTCGCCGTCTCCGCCGGCGGGGTTGTCAGCGACCGAACCTCTTCGGCGGCGGCAATCTCCCGTTCGATGTGCCAACGCACCCTGGTTCGGAGCACGCGGTTCTCTCTGGCGAGGTCCACCGCGAACAAGGTGGCGATAGCCAGTAGCACTATACAGAACTGAGGGCCACGCGCCCGGATCGCTCTCGCCGCCATTGCCGGCCAGCGCCGCACGATCGCCGCCTGGTCCCGGCCCAGCCGAAGCCATTCCCGGACGGTTCTCCTTCCTTTCCCTCTCCCCGGCACTTGACCACCCCTTCGCTGATGCTGATCCCAGTTTTCGCCAGGTCGCGCTCCTTTATTCGGACCCAGCCTCGGTCAGGAGTCGGCGAGCGGGGTGATCGCTACATTCGTGTAGTAGTGTTGCAGGATGGCCCGGAAGTCCAGGCCCTGGCGAGCGAGGCCGTCTGCGCCATACTGGCACATGCCGGCGGCGTGCCCCCAGCCGATGGTGCGCAGTCGGACCTGTTCCCCGTGCAGTTCAACGGTGAAGCGAGTGGAAGGCAGCCCCAGGCGTAGCCGGAAGTCATTGGCCCGCCAGGCCCGGTCCCCCACCCGGATGGTCTCGACCCGCCCGCCGGCGGTGATCGACACCGTCTCGAGGAACGGCCGCCCCGCCGCCGCGGCCGAAACGGCGGCTGCGCCCTCTCCCAGGCGGCCGGCGATCTGCGCCAGGGACAGCGTTCGGGTACTCCAGCGGGCGTGCGGTGAGTGACGGCAGGCGGGACAGTTGACACTCCGCAGATAAGGACGCGCCTCCTGCCAGACATCCTCGGAATTCTCGGTACGGCCGGCGCAGGTGGAATGGTAGAGGGCATCGATGGGCAGCCCTTGATGGGTGAGGATCAGGCCGCGGGTAGCCCGGACCGCCGCCTGGATCCGGGGCCAGTACAGGTTGAACCCAAACGGTCCCCATCGCTGCTTGAGCTGTTCCCGGCTCAGCCAGGCCTGCCCCCCCTGCTCCACGCCGGTCCGTACATCCGCGCCGCCCGGGACTCCTGTCCCTCCCCGGTCCCGCAAACGGCGCACGGCGAAGGTGCGGGCGGCAACCGCTTGGGCCTTGAGGGCTTCGCGAGCGAAGGTGGCCGGCATCTCCGCGGCCACCACTCCCTTCACATACTCCTCTAGCGGCAAGCGGAGCACGATGCCCTCGGGGTCAACGAGTATCCGCACTTCGAGATCCCCGGCATAGGGGTGCGGCATGGCCTCGGAACGGGGCGGCCGGCAGGCCCGCACCACGATCGCGGGCAGGATCAGGACCAGGAATACCAGGAAGAGGAACGCAGTGATGAGCATTCGGCGCACGGGCCTACCCCCGAACTGATGCCTATGCACCAGCCCGGGCTACTATTCACCGTTGCCCCGGCAGCCGGGTCATGGTAGGGGCACGTCGGGCCGCCACTCATCCGGTGGTTGGGCCCGCAACCCGAGGAAGTACTCCAGGCCATCAAGGGTGCGGCTCGCCGCTCGGCCGTCGCCGTAAGGATTGACCGCCCGGGCCATCCGCGCGTGCTCCTCGGGGCAATCGAGCAAGGTCGTGGCCAAATCATGGATGGCGTCGGGGTCGGAGCCGACCAGTCGGACCGTGCCCGCCTCCAAGGCTTCCGGGCGTTCGGTGTCTTCTCGGCACAACACGACCGGCACCCCCAGCGCCGGAGCCTCTTCTTGCAGCCCGCCGGAATCGGTGATGACGAAGTGGGCCCGGGACAGGAGGTTGGCCCACTCGGGATAGGCCAGAGGGTCGCGCAGGATCACCCCGGGGCAACCGGCCAGCCAGCGACCGACCGCCTCGCTCACCTCGGGATTGCGGTGTACTGATACCACTATCCGCAGGTCGCGGCGATCTTCGGCGAGAGCGGCGACCGCCCGGAAGATGCGATGGAGCGGTTCGCCCCAGTTTTCCCGGCGATGGCACTCGACGGCCACCAGACGCGCGGGGCCGGCCGCGGCCGCCTCGAGATCGGGGTCGGCAAAGCGATGATCGGCCCGCACGGTCCAGAGCAGGGCATCGATGGCAGTATTGCCGGTGACGTGTATGGACCGGGGATCGATTCCCTCGCCGAGGAGGTTAGCCCGGGCGGTACCGGTAGGGGCGAAGTGGATGTCGGCCAATACGTCCGCGAGCCGGCGGTACATCTCCTCGGGAAAGGGCGAATGCCGCCGGCGGGTGCGGAGGCCGGCCTCGACGTGTCCAACGGCGATCCGCCGGTGAAATGCGGCCAAGCTGCCCAACAAGGAGGTTGCAGCATCGCCGTGTACCAGCACGAGACCCGGGGCGGTCCCGTCCAGCACTCTATCCAGGCCGGCCAGCCCGCGGACGGCGATATCGGTCAGGGATTGGCGGGGGGTCATGATAGCCAGGTCGTGGTCGGGCACGATGCCGAAATGCGCCAGGACCTGGTCCAGCATGGTACGATGCTGCCCGGTCACCGCGACCACGGTCTCGAATCGGTCAGCCCGGGCCTGGAGTTCCCGGATCACGGGGGCCATCTTGATCGCTTCCGGCCGGGTACCGAACGCGACCAGTACCCGGGGGCGGTCAGCCACGATGCTGCTCGCCCTCCGTGGATGCCTCGAGTGCCCCCAGCTTGACCGCCCCGTAGAACAGGGCGGCAATGACGAGGGATAGAAGGGCCAAGCCGGGAAGGCCGGGAGCCTCGGCGACGACGATGGCACTCAGGCCCAACCAGGCGCTGACGCCGTAGAGCACCGTGACCGTCTGACGCTGCGTCAATCCCAGGCTCAGCAGCCGGTGATGCAGGTGGCCGCGGTCGGCCTGGTGGAAGGGACGTCCGTTGGCCACCCGCCGGGTGATGGCCAGGGCGGCATCGACGATGGGGAGGCCGAGGGCAACGATCGGCACGGCCAGGGCGATGGCGGTGGCTTGTTTGACGGTGCCGCCGATCGCCAGCACCGCCAGGGTGAATCCGAGGAAAAGCGCGCCCGCGTCGCCCATGAAGATCTTGGCCGGGTG
>DOZU01000108.1:7022-7184 GCA_003517845.1 Clostridiales bacterium
AGTGTAGCCGGCGCGGAGCGATACCACGAACAGGGTCAGCGAGGCGATGGACGCCACGCCTGCCGCCAGCCCATCGAGGCCGTCCGTGAAATTGACCACATTCATCATCGCCACGATCCAGAACATGGTGATGGGCACGCTCCAGCTTCCAAGGAAGATCAT
>DOZU01000011.1 GCA_003517845.1 Clostridiales bacterium
CAGGCGCCGGGCCCGCATTATGGTCTTGAGCCCCATGGTGATGGCTAGCCGCGGCACGTCCTCGGGCCGGTCGAAGAGCCAGGCGCTTTTCGCCACGGTGTCCTCGGCCAGACGCACCACGTGGGTGGTGCTGTCCAGCGGTGTGCCGGGCTCGTTGAAGCCGATATGGCCATTGGCACCGATGCCCAGGAGCTGGAGATCGATGCCGCAGCCGTCTTCGATGGCCGCCTCATACCGCCGGCACTCCTCGACGGGGTCGGCCGCGTTCCCCCGGGGCAAGTGGACGTTCTCACGCCGCACATTGACCTGCGAGAACAAGTGCTCGGCCATGAACCGGTGGAAGCTCTGGGGGTGGTCGGGTTCGATGGGATAGTACTCGTCCAGATTGAAGGTTCGCACCTGGTGGAAGTCGACCTGTCCCTGCCGGTAGCGCCGCACCAGTTCCCGATAAGTCCCCACGGGCGTGGCGCCGGTCGCCAGACCCAGGACGCAATCGGGCCGCTCCCGGATGCGGCGGGCGAGGATGTCGGCCGCCACGCGGCTGAGTTCATCATAGTCGGTGGTGATGATCAATTGCACCGGTTCAGCCCCTCGACCCAGGCAAGCGATGACCGGCCTTGACGGCGTGACCCGCCGACCTGACCGGCAGCAGGTCGTCCCACCCGTCAGGCGCGTGGCACCTGCGGCCGAGTCCCGCTACCACCTCAAACCCGGCTGCCAGGAATAGAGGGAGCGGACCGTTGGGGTAAGGCAGCCGTCGACCGGATACGGCCCAGATCGCAGGCGCAAGGGCTTGGGCGGCGCATGCCGACCCGAGTGCAGCACGGAGCAGGGCGGACCGCAGGTCGGCAGCGTCGGGGGCAGCGTGGACGCAGGTCAGGAACCGGTCACGGGGGGCCGCCCCGGGAAGGGAGACGTGCGCGGCGGCGGCCGGTATCAGTTCGGCGAATCCGGCAACCTCTCCGGCCGATCGGACCACGGTAATGGCTGGAGCGCATCCATACCGGCCTGCAAGCACCCGGAACCAACGGACCTTGGCTTCGGCCATGGCCTGGCGCTGCTGGTTATCAAGAGACTCGCTGAGGCACACCCGGACCGAGCCGGAGACGGCTTCCAGCCAGTCGCGATCGCCCGGGCGCGCGGTATGAAAGATGCCGTGAGACGGCGTGGAGGACTCGGTTGACGGGACGTCGGTCCCGCCGCCACCCTGCAGTGCATCGTGCTCCGGCAGCCCCTCCTCGAGTAGAGACAACAGCGTTGCCGTGGAACGAGGGGCTCCGAGCAACGGGTATCCCGGAACGTGGACCTGCGTGCTCAGATAGGCGCCGAGGGGAGCGGTAAAGTCCGGCCTGCCGGTAATGTCAGCTTCGGCGAACTCGGCGCCAAGTTCCCGGGCGAGTCCTCGGGCCTGTTCCGAGAACCACCTCGAGTAGGGGCGCTGGTCCCCAAGGTGAAGGTAGGTGACGCCTCCGCAGCCGCGAAGTCCGGAGTCCACGCCACTATACCCGCCGGGAGCAGCCGAACTTCTCGGCGAGCTTCCCGGTATCGGGGTAATTGCCCTCCAGGATATACACCATGGCCTCGAACAGCCGATGCTCAAGACGTGGCGCCATGGGCACTCTCTCCATGCACGATACTTGACGGGCGCGAATTGGCGACCAGTCGATGCTGACGGGTAGATTCTCCTCGCACCCGCCCAGATCCTGGCGACATCCAGTCCCTGACAAGATCGTTGCCGGGCAAGACTGCATGGAGGTGGACCCCCGGTGAGGTCGGCCCCGGCATCCAGCAAGAGCTACAAGACCTCGGCTGGTGGAACTCGGTGGAGGCCTACCGGCTTAGTCTCATCAAGGCCCTAACCTCATAGGCGAAAATACGCTCCGTGCAAAGGTTTGCGACGTTTCGCAGGGACTCCTACCGGGGGAGTTCAGCTAGAAGTCCCCTTCTTGAGAGCGGACATAGTGACGGGCCCGCTCGGCAAGCAGCATCTCCACCACAGCCGGGTCGGCAAGGGTAGTGGTGTCGCCGATGTTTTCGATATCGCCCTGGGCGATCTGACGCAGGATGCGGCGCATAATCTTGCCGCTGCGGGTCTTGGGCAGGCCTGGAGCAAACTGGATTTGGTCGGGAGTGGCAATCGGTCCGATGACTTTCCGGACATGCGCGCCCAGTTGCTTGCGCAGTCCGTCACTGGCGGCAAAGCCCTCGCGCAGGATGACATAGGAGTAGATGCCCTCGCCCTTAACCTCATGCGGGTAGCCCACCACAGCCGCTTCCGCCACAGCGAAGTGTGACACCAGGGCGCTTTCCACCTCCGCCGAACCGATGCGGTGACCTGAAGCATTGATCACGTCATCAACCCGGCCCATCAGCCAGAAGTAGCCGTCCTCGTCCTTGCGCGCGCCGTCGCCGGTGAAATAGTAGCCTGGGTACTGCGAGAAATAGGTGTTCTTCAAACGTTCGTGGTCGCCATAGACGGTGCGCATAATGCCGGGCCAGGCCTTTCTGATTACCAGGTAGCCGCCTTCGTTCACCCCGCACTCGCTGCCGTCCTGGCGGATGACCAGCGGCTCAACGCCGAAGAAGGGACGGGTTGCTGAACCAGGTTTGGTGGGAATCGCGCCGGGGATGGGCGAAATCAGGATGCCCCCCGTCTCCGTCTGCCACCAGGTATCAACGATGGGGCAGTTCTCCCTGCCGACAAACGTGTGGTACCACATCCACGCTTCCGGATTAATCGGTTCGCCAACCGTGCCAAGCAACCGCAGGCTGGACAGGTCGCGACCCTTCGGCCACTTTTCCCCGTCGCGCATCATGGCGCGGATGGCCGTCGGCGCAGTATAGAAGACACTAACCTTATTCTTCTCTACTATTTCCCAGAAGCGGTCCGGCTGCGGGTAATTGGGCACTCCCTCAAACATCAGGCTGGTGGCGCCCAGTGACAGCGGCCCGTAAACAATGTAGCTGTGACCGGTCACCCAGCCGATGTCGGCGGTGCACCAGTAGGTGTCTTGATCTTTGAGGTCAAAGATATAGTGGCAGGTGGCGTTAACATGGGTCAGGTAACCGCCGGTGGTATGCAGCACTCCTTTGGGCTTGCCGGTGCTGCCGCTGGTATACAGTATAAACAATGGGTCCTCGGCAGCCATTTCCTCCGCCTGGCAGGCATCACTGATATCAGGGGAGTCCATTTCCTCCTCCCACCAGGTGTCGCGCCCTGCTTTCATGTTCACGGCCGCGCCGGTGCGGCGGTAAACGATCACGCTCTCATTAGTAGGGCAGTTCTCCAGCGCTTCATCAGCCGTACTCTTCAGCGACACGCTTTTGCCGCCGCGCAGGCCGAAATCAGCGGTGATCAGGAGCTTGCAGGAGCTGTCCTGGATACGGTCTTTCAGCGATTCGGCGCTGAACCCGCCGAATACGATGCTGTGAACGGCGCCGATGCGGGCGCAGGCCAGCATGGCGATGGCCAGCTGCGGGATCATCGGCATGTAGATGGAAACCCGGTCACCTTTAGCAACGCCTTTCTTTTTCAACACGTTGGCAAAACGGCACACTTCCCGGTGTAACTGCTGGTAAGTGTAGGTCCGGCTCTCATGGAGCGGGTCTCCCTGCCAGATTATGGCGGCCTTGTTCTTGCGCCAGGCTTTCAGGTGAACGTCAAGACAGTTGTGAGCCACATTCAGCATGCCGCCGCTAAACCAGGAAATGTTGCCGTTGACAAAATCAAATTGGCGTACTTTTTCCCAGGGCTTGAACCAGTGTAGCCTGCTGGCCATTTCCGACCAGAAACCGTCCGGGTCTTCCACGGAGCGACGGTACATCTCCTCGTATTCCGCCATACTCTTCATATGCGCCTTAGTGCTGAACTCTGTCGTCGGGTGAAACTTTCTGGTTTCCTCCATCACCGAAGTAATCGATTTATCCATGCTACTCCTCCTAGCCTTAGAATTCGCCTTAAACAGGCGATCCGTCCCGGATACTGGACATAATATTCCGCTAATTCACTTGTTATGAATACGCTTTCGGCTATGGTATTCCTGCATAACCGCGCAAAGATTTTGCGGGGCCGGATTTGCCACCCGGTCCTGCCCAGTTTTCGCCTTGTTTATCCGCCTTCGCCCAGTGCCATGGTTTCGCGCGGGAAATGCAGTCTCGTAATCAGGTCCTCGATTTCCTGCTTGGGCGCTGGCGTCAGCAGGGAAACGACCATGGGTGACGATCAAGTCAGCGGAGACGTCAGACACACCCGCGGTGACGGGGATGAAGCCCCAGACTCCTTCCGCATCTTGACAAGCGAAATTTCGATACTTCCACAGCCGGGTGTTCAATATTCGCGGGGAAAGCTACCGCCTACGGGAGAGAAAGCGTGCAGAGCTTATGGCCAACCTCATCCCCCACCAGGAGATGACGCTGCCAGAGTAAGTGAACATCATCGATTCGCTCCCGCTCTACGTGCTCAATTGTCAAAGGACCGTTCCGCCCGTGCTCGCTCGACTCCTTCCCGTTTCCTTGACTTACGGCACCCATGGCCGCAAGGTCTCCAGCGCAAGATCGAGGGGCCGTCCGATCCCGGAGGTCCCAGTCCCACCGTGGTCTCGCCGATTTCCCCGGGTCACGCCAGCCCCTCGCCGTCTCTGTCTTCCCGGACCCCCGTCACTCGGGAAGGTCGCATGCATGCACCGAGTTCTGCTTCATTTGCCCGGTGGCTATTCGGCCGTGGTCACCGGGGCGAACCTGAAGACCCCGGTGGGATGAATGACGAAGTTCTTGATCCGGCGGTCCATGGCCACGATCTGCGTCTCGTGATTCACAACTACCCACGGCGCGTCCTCCATGATCAGCTTCTGCGCCTGCTGGTAGCGCTCGGTCCGCGCTTGCTTGTCGGTGATCGTTCTCGCTTCCCGCAGCAGCCTGTCCACCACGGGATTCTTGTAGAACCCGAGATTGAAGCCGCCGGGGAACCAGGCGTCGCCGCTCAACAGGGTGTACAGGAAATTGTCCGGGTCGCCGTTGTCGCCGATCCAGGACAGCTGGAACATGGGAGGCAGCGCATTCGGGTCGGTAGCGCCTCGGCCAGGAGTTGCCTTGCCCGGTCCAAGTTGAGTTCGTACCTGCGGACTTGGTCGGTATGGCCCCAGACCACCGGCGGCAGCGGACTGACCGCCAGCACGCCCGTTTGCCTGAGCAACCCATCCACAATGGCCCGAGAGTCGATGGCGTAGTTGACCGCTTGCCGCACCCTGACGTCATCGAACGGTTCGGTCGCGCAGTTCAGGATGACGTGCCAAACATGCATGCCAGCCTGCTTCATCACCGTGAAGCGGTCGTCCTTCTGAAGGCGATCCAGATCATCCGGAGGGATGTTGACGATGAAGCTGAGTTCGCCAGCCTCCAGAGCTTTGACCCGGGCCTGGTCCTCCACCACCGGCCGGAAGATCACCCGATTGATAACCGGGGCCTCCGCCCAGTAGTCAGGATTCCTCTCAAGGACCACCTCCACGCCCGGCTCCCACCGCTGGAATCGGAACGGGCCGGTGCCGACGGGATTGTGGGAGAAATCACGGCCGTGCTTCTTGACCGCCACCGGGCTGACTATGGCCCCCGACTGCATGGCCAGGTGGGAGAGGAACGGCGCGAACTGTTTGTTCAGGGTGATCTTCACCGTGTATTCGTCCAGCACTTCCACCCGGTCGATCATGCCGAAGCTGTATTCTGCATAGGCGAACTCGCCGGTGCCGTGATAGGGATGGTTGGGATCTATCTGGCGCAGCAATGAGAACTCCACCGCTTCGGCGTTGAACGGCTCGCCGTCATGGAACTTGACCCCTCGCCGGAGGTGAAAGACGTAGGTCAGCCCCCCGTCCTCTATCACCCAGCGCTCGGCGAGGCCCGGACGAAGGTCGGTGCCTCCGTCCACGAACTCGACCAGTCGGTTGAACATGTTGTCCACGGCACGGTTGGTGTTGTAGTCCGTTACCTGGTGGGGGTCGAGCGTCATCGGTTCGGCCTGCAGCCCAACGACGATGACTTCCTCCTCGATCGGCTGCCTCTGAGGGCAACCGCTAACCCATGCCCACCAGCAGGACTGCCGCCAGCGCCACCGGCATCCACCTTGTCGTTCTCTTCATGTCGGACCTTCACTCCTCTTGGTTGTCGATCCCCCGGGCAATCCCATCGAACCCGTTCCGGCAATGCTAACCTCCGCAGGCTTGCGACGTCGCCTTCTCGCGCATGTAAGCCAGTATTTCCCCGTCAATCAGGTCGTCGTCGCGCAGCCGTTCCTCGAAGTTCTCGATGAGGAAGAACGTGCGCAGTGCTCCTGCCAGTTCCCCGCCCCACTGGGCCGGCGTCTCCCCGCCAAAATGCCCGAGCGCGCGCAGGTGCTCCGCCACCTCGGCCATGCGCCCGCCCTCCAGCCGGAGCAGGTTGCGCGGGTCGCCCTTGGAGAAGCAGAGATGGAACAGCTTCACGAGACGCCGGAGTTCCTCAATGGGCCGCGGGTGGTCATCTACCCTCAGGTCTATGTACCGGTCGATGTACCCTCCATAACTGCCCTTATCTCTGACGACCAGCAGACCAGCCGACTGCTGCCCCCTCCGGTCTCCTCCGGCTTGCTGCCCGGCCGCCAGGGCGTCCACCAGCCGGCCGGCCAGATTTCCCCGAGTGCTCAGGTAGGCCTCGGCCATGGCATGAACCGTTTCAGGGCCCACCAGGATGTTGCCCTGGCAGGAGAACCCCTCGCCGACGACGTGCCCGGCCCACGGAAAGCACCTGGCCCCGGTGAAGGCAGCCGCCTCGCCTTTACCGTCAACCACGCCGAGCTGCCGGTCCTCCCGGCCGTCGTCGCCGCGGGTAAGAAAGTCGACCACTTCTGCAGCGGGACGCCCCGCGGCCAGCAGTTTCAGCCCTTCCGGCCCATAGGCGACATTCGCCCACGCCTGCGTGGCTATCGCTCCCGCCTCCGCCTGAGCCCACGGCACGACCGCGCCGACGGCCAAGAACTTCGACTGTACCGCCACCCCCCACTCCCGGGCATTCAAGTCTACAGCCACGATGGAGAACGTGGAAAGTCGGGTCGTCGTCCCTTCCAAAAGCATCACTCTCCGTCCTGCCAAGAATGCGCGATAACTGTTCAGCCCGTCCCGCCAAAATCCAGTAGCGCGCTTCATCTGCCCCCCCTCCGGAATTCCTCCTTCCCGCAGTGCAGGTCACGGTGGCGTCATTGTGCCGGGGGGCAACCCCTGGT
>DOZU01000008.1 GCA_003517845.1 Clostridiales bacterium
AAACGGCGGAGCACCCTCCCCACCGGCGTGAGCCGGGCGTCGTCGTGGGCGACCTGCAGCCCCAGCCCCCGCCCCTCGGCCCCCGCCGCCATGCTGCGGAACTTCAAGGCCGGGAAGGGCCGGCCGTTCCTCCCCGCCCGGGGCTGCCGGTAAAGCACCGGCCCCGGCGACCCCAGCTTTATCGCCACCCCTATCGCGATCCAGACCGGCGCCAGGCCCACCAGGACCAGGGTGGCCACCAGCACGTCGAGGAGGCGCTTGGCTACCCGCTGCAAGCGACGATCGCCTCCTCCAGGGCGGCGGCCACCGTCTCCACTTCCTCGGCGGTTAGCCGGCCGTGAAAGGGCAGGGCCAGACAAGAACGGCCCGCCGCCTCGGTGACCGGCAACTCCCCTCCCCGGTAGCCAAAGCGTTCGCGATAGAAGGGCTGGAGGTGGATGGGCTGAAAATACGGCCGGGTGGGAATGCCCTGGCCGGCCAGTTGCCGGGCCACCCGATCGCGGTCGATGGCCGCGTCCAACCTGACCACGTACACGAACCAGCTCATCCGCACGCCCGGGGCCACCGGGTAGGTCTTCACCCCATGGACCCGCGTCAGCCGTTGGCGGTAGAGGTCGGCCACCCGGTCCCGCCGCTCCAGGAGTTCTTCGATCCGCGCGAGCTGGCCCACGCCCAGAGCCGCGCCGAGTTCGTCCAGGCGGTAGTTGTAACCCAGCCGCTCGTGAACGAGCCACTGGTCGCCCTCCCCCCGGCCCTGGTTGCGCAGGCTGCGACACATCGCGGCGATGCGGCCGTCGCCCGTCACCACCATCCCCCCTTCCCCGGTGGTGATTTGCTTGTTGGGGAAGAAGGCGAAGACGGCGGCGTCCGCCTGTCCGGGTGCGCCTATTTTGACCCCATTCAGCTCCGCCCCGAGTGCCTCGCAGGCGTCGTCGATCAGGGGGATGCCGCAGTCGTCCGCGATCGCCTTCAGCCGATCCAGGCGGCAGGGATGCCCGAATACGTCCACGGCGAGGATGGAGCGGGTGCGGGGGGTGATGGCCGCCTCGACCAGGTCGGGGTCCAGGCAGAGTTGCTCGGGCTCGATGTCGGCGAAGACGGGGCGGGCCCCTTCGTACAGCAGCACGTTACTCGAGGCTACGAAGCTGAAGCTGGTGGTGACGACCTCGTCCCCCGGGCCGATCCCCAGGGCCCGCACCAGGCAGTGTAGGCCGGCGGTACCGCTGGACACGGCAATCGCATGCGGGGCGCCAACGTAGTCGGCCAGGGCGCGTTCGAACTCCGGGGTCATTTCGCCCATGCTCAGGAAGTCCGATCGCAGCACCCGGTTGACGAGTTGGATCTCGAGTTCGCCGATGTCGGGTCGGGCCAGCGCTATCACCGGAGGTCTGGCCTCCTCCCGGGCATAAGTGCAGTTATCGCTGTCACCCAGCCGGTCCATGGAGGTCAGGGCTTCGACGGCCGCGAACCGGGATCCTGCCTTGGACTCCACCGCGCCAGAGGCAGGACCGCCAGGATAAACGACTATTCCCCGAACAACTCGCCCAGGGAAACGCAGAGATCGGGAAAGGCCGCCGAGGTGAAGTTGGCCGGCTTTTCCCGTACCGCCCGCGACCGGTAATCGTCGTCCACGGGTTCCGACAGCTGAAAGACTAAATGGCGGGTGCCAGCGACGAACCAGAACTCCTTGACTCCATACTTCGCGTAAAGCATCCGCTTGGCGGTCAAGTCGCGCTCGCGGGTGCTCTCCGCCTCGACCTCGACCACCAGATCGGGAGGCCCTTCGACCCGCTGGCGGATGATGGATGACCGCTCGCGGGCCACGGCCAGCAGGTCGGGCTGGAGCACCGTGTCGTGGCTCAGCGCCACGTCGGTCGGCGCCAGCAGGACCACCCCATGTCCGGGCTCGGTGATGCCCCGGTGCAACAGGAGGTATAGCCGGCCGACCAGGATCTGATGGGGCACGAAGGGCGCGGGATCGCGGACCACCCAGCCCTGGATGAGCTGCACCGGCAGGTTAGTCTCCGGCAGTCGGAGGAACTCCTGGGTCGTCATGAACAGGGGCTCCGTCGGCCCGCCGGCTCCGGGGCCGAGGAGCCGGTCCATGGCTTGATCGGTGATGCGCCACTCCTTGCCTACCTTCACCGCGTCGAGTCGCCCGTCCCGGATCATGCGGCGCAGGGTCCGCGGGTGAACCCTCAGCCGGTCAGCGGCCTCTCGCACCGAGTGGTACAATGCCGGCACCTCCTGAACGCAGTGTATCATAATGGCCACAATTTGACCATGCGTCCGGCCAGTGTAGCCGGTTGGCACGCGCCTCCCGCCTCCCAATGAACTCGGCGGCCCGCGGGAAGGGAAGCAGTCTTGCAGGAAACGGATCTCATCAAGGCTGAAACATACATGGGCATCAGGGCAGACTGGGATAGAGAGGGGGTCGACGGTGCAGCGTAGCCGCGACTGGCTGGACCAGGCCGTAGGCGATCTCGATCACGCCCGGAACGACCTTGAACACGGGTTCTATGAATGGGCGTGCTCTTCGGGTCTTACGCCCGGGGCGACTATAGCGTCCGCAGCGACATTGACCTGCTGGTGGTGTATTCCGGCAAGCCTCAGGCCGATGCTTATTCGGTTGTGCGGCGTTGCCTCGAACTTCCCCGCCTGGAGCCCCACGTCTACTCGGTCGAGGAATATCGTCAGGCCGGCCCTGCAGCCGGTGTCACCATGTGCTGCGCTGGGACGCGACATCCGGCCTGTGCGGGGAACGCCCGGGATGTACCTACTACGGGCGGGAGACTGGCGGATCCTCATACGCGGTGAACGAAGCGGAGAAAGTGGTCCACATTATCGCAGTACGGCCTCGGGGACAAGCGTACCGGCGGTTGTGACGAAGAGGACTTCCCCGAGGCGATTTCCGGGCATGGCTGGACGCCCTGCGGTCAGCCGGCCCCTCCACCCGCTAGACGGAATAACGCCTCG
>DOZU01000111.1 GCA_003517845.1 Clostridiales bacterium
CCAACGACCAGCGTGGGATCGTGACCGGCCAGCCCGAGCATCCGATACACCACCGAGGTGGTGGTGGTCTTGCCGTGGCTGCCGGACACGGCGATCATACGTTTCCCCCTCAAGGCCAAGTTCAACATCTCAATGCGCCGCAGTACGGGGAAGCCGCGTTTGTGAGCCGCCTCAAGTTCGGGATTGTCGTCGGCCACCGCCGAGGAGATGACCACCACGTCCGGCCTTCCCAGGTTCTCCGGGCGGTGGCCCCGGTAGACGGTGACGCCAAGGCCCTCCAGCTTGCGTACGGTCTCCGATTCCCGGAGGTCGGAACCGGTCACTCGACAACCCATTCGGACCAGGATCGCCGCGATCGCGCTCATTCCCGACCCACCGATCCCGATCAGGTGCACTCGTTGCCAACCTTCGCCGGACGCCATCGTGGTCAGGAGCAGCCCCTCTCCGGCCGCCAGCATCTCATCTTATGCACCGCCTGGGTACCGGGTTACGGATGTCCCGGATAGCGCGATTGCGAGGTCCGCCAGCCGGTGGGCGGCATCCGGCCGGCCCAGCGCCCGACTGGCCGCGACCATCGACCGGCGCCGGCGCGGATCGTCCAGAATGGCTCGGATCTCCCTGGCGAGGCGAGGGCCATCGAGTTCGCGCTCCGGCACCAGCCGGGCTGCGCCTCGGGCCTCGAGGATCCTGGCGTTATGCGTTTGTTCATCGTGCGCCACGTTGGGGGACGGGACGATGATCGCGGGCAGACCCCGCACCGTGACCTCAGCCAAGGTAATACCCCCGCCCCGTACCACGACCAGGTCAGCGGCGGCGAGGGCCGCGGGCGCATCATGAAGATACTCGCGAACCACCAGGCCGGGTCGGCGTGACGGGTTGATCTTGTTCGCCGCCAGGCCGGCCATCACCTGCTCGAGCTGGCCCTTACCGGTCGACCATACCAGCTGCAACTCCGGCCGCGCGAGCAGTTCCGGCAACGCCTCCAGCAGTGCCTGGTTCAGCCGGCGGGCGCCGAGGCTGCCCCCGAAGGCGTACACCGCGGGTGAGGACGGACTCAGCCCCAGGGCCCGCGCGCCTTGCTCGCGGGTGATGGCCAGCACTTCCCGTCGCACGGGGTTACCCGTGACCACGCAGCGCGTCCCCCGGCGAAAGGCCGCGACCGTCTCCGGATACGGCACCCCGACGGCGCCGGCCCACCGGGAAAGCCATCTATTGGCCCTCCCGGGGAAGGCATTCTGTTCCTGCAAGAGGAATGGCACGCCCGTGGCCAGCGCTGCCAGGACCACGGGCACCTGGACGTAACCTCCCGTGCCCACGACCACGGAGGGCCGGAAGCTGCGCACGAGCTGCCAGGCTTGCAGCGAACCAGCGGCCAGTTCGCGAGCCCCTCGCGCCAGGTCGGGCAAGGACTTCCCCGACAGCCCGCGCGCCCGAACCGCCCGGAAAGCTATTCCCTCGCGGGCGGCCAGTTCCGCCTCCATGCCGCGCTGAGTCCCGGCGTAGAGGAGTTCTACCCCGGGAACGCGTTCGCGGAGCGCCTGGGCGATGGCCAGGGCCGGGTAGGCATGTCCTCCCGTGCCGCCTCCCGTCAAGAGCACCCTCATTGCCGGCAGTACCGCGATATGTTGAGCAGTATCCCCACCCCCGCCATGCAAGTCACCAGCGATGAGCCGCCAAAGCTCAGGAACGGCAAGGGTATCCCGGTGATGGGCAGCGTATGGGTGACCACACCGATGTTCATCGTCGCCTGAAGCATGATCATGCTGGTGACGCCTGCTGCGAGCAATGAACCCAGGGTGTCGGGGGCCTTCACCGCCACGAGATACCCCCGCCACGCGAACCCCAGAAAGAGGAGGAGCACGAAAGCACCGCCCACCAGCCCCAGTTCCTCCGCCAGCACCGCGAAGATGAAGTCGGTGTGCTGCTCAGGAAGATAGAAGTGCTTGTGAACGCTCCGTCCCAGTCCCACGCCGAAGATGCCGCCGCTCCCCAGCGCGTATAGCGACTGGATGATCTGAAACCCGGCGCCCAACGGATCATCGAAAGGCCTGAGGAAGGCGAGCAGCCGTTCGAGGCGATACTCGGCGGTGACGACCGCCCAGCCCACCGCCGGCACGGCGGCGGCGGCGAGGATGCCCAGATGACCCGGCCGAGCGCCGGCCATGAATAGCAGGAAAAAGAGGATCGCGGCCATGTGAATGGCGGTGCCGAGGTCGGGCTGGGCAAGGATGAGGAGGGACATCGCCCCCATGAGGCCGACCCAGGGCAGTATCCCGGTCGTGAACCGCCCAAGTCGTTCGGGGTGTCCCGACAGGCCCACGGCGGCATAGATGACCACGGCAAGCTTGGCCAACTCGGCGGGCTGGAAAGCGAGGATGCCGAGATCCATCCACCGGCGGGCACCGGTGCCGGCCTGCGCCACCCCCGGCAAGAGCACGGCAACCAGGAGCAGAGTGGTCCCCAGCATGATCGGGGTCGCCCACCTGCGGTAGATGCGGTAATCGACCCGCACGCCGATCACCAATGCCCCCAGGCCGATCAGCAGCCAGAGCAGTTGACGCCGGAGGTAGAAGGCGGGATCGCCATACCACGCTTCTGCCTTCACCAGGCTGGCCGAGAGGATCATGATCAGCCCCAGACTGGCCAGGGTGATCGCGATCAGGAATAGGGAGGGATCCGGGGAGCCCGGTCGCGACCGCCGGCAAGCGCGGGCGATCATCGTGGCGCCCCCCAAGCCATCCCCATCAAGGCAAGCGCGGCGAACGCCGCGCCGGCGCCCCAGAAGGCCAGGACGACCTTCCGTTCCGACCAGCCGATGAGTTCGAAGTGATGATGAAGGGGGCTCATGCGTATGACCCGCCGGCCGGTAAGTCGGAAGGCCGTCACCTGAAGCATGACCGACAGCGTTTCCACCACGAACACGCCGGCGATGATGGGCAGGACCAGTTCGGTGCGGGTGAGTACCGCAGCCGACGCCAGCGCTCCGCCCAGGGCCAGCGAACCGGTATCGCCCATGAACACGCGGGCCGGGTGCCAGTTATGGACGAGGAAGCCCAGGCAACCCCCGGCCGTCACCAGGCAGAAAACCAGAAGATCGGCGGCGCCCAAGATCCCGGCCAAGAGTGCATAGACTGCCATGGCGATCACCATCAGACCGGCTGCCAGCCCATCAACCCCGTCGGCCAGGTTGACGCTGTTGCTGGTAGACACGGCCAGCAAGCCCACGAAGGCGGGATAGGTCCAGCCTAGATCCAGTCCGAGTTCCCGGAAAGGCAAGCGCACGGTCGTGCCATGGCCGGGCAGTTGGAGTGCCGCCAGGCCCATAGCCAGACCCACGGCGAACTGGTAGGCCAGCTTATGCCGTGCTTTGAGGCCGAGCGACCTCCGGAGCACCACCTTGGAGTAATCATCGATGAAGCCCAACAGGCCGTAGGCCGCCGTCACCGCAAATGCCAGGGTGAGGCGCGGGCCGCCAGGTCCGGAAACCAGCCACCCCACCGCCATCCCGCCCAGGATCAGCACCCCGCCCATGGTAGGCGTGCCCGCCTTGACCAGGTGCCGGGCCGGACCGTCGCTGCGGACCTGTTGCCCAATCCGCAGCCGCCGCAAAGCGGGGATCAAAAACCAGCCGAGCAGCGCCGTCGCAACGGCCGCCGCCAGCATCGGCACAGCCCCTGTGCTCACGGGAGTCAGCTTGCGAGGCCTCCTTCCCGGCCGGCCAGGAAATCGGCGAGGAGTCGCTCCATACGCATGGCCCGCGACCCCTTGAACAGCACGGTGTCGCCGGCACGCACCATCGTCGCCAACTCGGCGAGCGCTTCCTCCGACCGGCGGCAGGCCGTCACGGAGCGAAGGCCGGCGGCACGGGCCGCGGCCGCGATGTCGCGTGCCCGATCGCCCAGGGCGATCAGGCCTTGCAGGCCGGCGCACGCGGCTCCGACCTGATGATGGGCCTCCCTGCTCTCGGAACCCAGCTCCAGCATATCGCCGAGCACGGCGATCGCTCTCCCCGAGCCCGCCACCTCCTGCAACGTCGTCAGGGCGGCCAGCATGGACGCCGGACTGGCATTATAGGTATCATCGATCACGGTTATGCCGGCGACTCGGCGGATGGCCAGCCGCATGCCGGTGCGGGGCGCGGCTTCCAGACCGCGGGCGATCGCCTCCGGCCTGATCCCGAAGAGCAAGCCCACTGCTGCCGCCGCCAGGGCATTCTCGACCTGATGCCGCCCGGGCAACGGCAAGTTGATTTCCTGCTCGGCGGGACCGGGCGGCCAACGCCCGGTCGGGCGGCCCAGGCATCGTCTCGGCCATCCCCATTCGCGGACCACGAGCCGCCAGCGAGTCCCTTCCTCGGCCCGATTCTCGAGATCGCAGGCGGTGACCGCGGCATCGGGGGCGTAGCCGAAGCGGATGGTAGGACCGGGGCGGGCCTCGGCCATCCTTCGTGTCCATGCATTGTCGGCATTTACCACCGCTACCCCATCCGGAGGCAAGGCCGCCAGCAACTCGGCCTTGGCGGTGGCGATACGCTCGATGCTGCCCAGCACCTCGAGATGCGCCTCTCCCACGTTGGTGATCACGCCCACTAGCGGCAGCGCCATGTCGGCCAGAGCGGCAATCTGCCCCAGACCCCGCATGCCCATCTCCAGCACCGCCACCTCGTGCCGGTCGGTGAGCCGGAACAAGGTGAGCGGCACTCCGATCTCGGTGTTGAGGTTCCCCTCCGTCAACAAGACGCGATAATCCTGCCCCAGCACTCCCCCGGTGAGGTCCTTCACGGCCGTCTTGCCGACTGATCCGGTTATTCCGACCACGGGCAGATCGAACCGACGGCGATGGTTGGCGGCCAGCATCCCCATGGCCGCCACCGGATCGGCCACTCGGACCAGCGTCATGCCCGGAGGTTGCTCGGTACCCCGTCCCACCAGGGCCACGGTGGCGCCGGCCTGGCGGGCGGCCGACAAGAACGCGTGGCCGTCGTGCTGTCGGCCCGCAACCGCCACGAAGAGGTCGCCCGCGCTCACCTGCCGGCTGTCGGTAGTCACGCCGGAGATGGGCGCCATGGGGTCGCCGGCCGTCAACTGCCCTCCGGCAATGGTCGCCGCCTCCGCCGCCCGGAACAAGATCACGGCTGCCCCGCCTCGCGCTCGGCTATCGCCTTCCGGGCTTCCTCCCGGTCATCCATCGCGAGCCTGGCGCTCCCGACCTCCTGATAGGTCTCGTGACCCTTGCCGGCGATCACCACCGTGTCCCCGGATTGGGCCAGGGCGATCGCCTGCCGAATGGCCAGCCTGCGGTCCGGCTCCACGTGGACTCGGGCGCACTCGGCCTGCCCGATTCCGGCCAGGATCGCGGCGATGATCGATCGGGGGTCTTCTCCCCTCGGGTTATCGGAGGTCACCACCACCAGGTCGGCAAGGTCGGCCGCCACCCGCCCCATCAGCGGCCGCTTCCCCCGATCCCGGTCGCCCCCGCAACCGAAGACCAGCACGATCCTGCCGGTAGAGAACTCCCGTACGGCACGCAACACGTTCTCAAGGCTGTCGGGCGTGTGGGCGTAATCCACCAGCACCGCGAAATCCTGTCCCTCCTCAACCCGCTCCAGCCGGCCAGGAACCTGGTATTCCCTCGCGAGGACCTCGGCCATGTCCCGCGGATGGATGCCCTCGGCCATACCTCCCGTAATCGCCGCCAGTGCATTGTAAACATTGTAGCGGCCTGGTGCGCCTATGACCAGCGGGAGCGACAGCTCCGCCGGCTCGCCCGGATAGCCGGCCCGCAACATGAAGGAACTCCCCTCGCGTCCGAGCTGGACCTCTTCCGCCCGCACCATCGCCCCGCCTTGCAGCCCGTAGGTGAGAGCAGGCACCTGTGCCGCCCGGAGGAAATGCTCGCTCTCCGGGTCATCGCGGTTCACGACCACCGTTTTGGGCCCTGGCTTGTCCCGCCGCGCCACGTGCTCAGAGAATAATTTCAGCTTGGCATCCCGGTAACCTTCCAGGGTCCCGTGAAAATCCAGGTGGTCCCGTCCGAGGTTGGTGAAGATGGCGGTGTCGAATTCGCAGCCGACCACCCGGGACAAGGCGAGGGCGTGAGATGACACTTCCATGACCGCCGCTTGATCCCCCGCCGCGGCCATTCGGGCAAGCAACCGCTGGAGGTCAGGAGATTCCGGCGTCGTCCGCTCGATCGGCTCGGGGCGACCTCCCACGACCGTCACCACCGTGCCCACCAGACCGCACCTGATCCCGGCCGACTCCAGAATCGCTCGTAACAAGAAGGTAGTGGTGGTCTTGCCCTTGGTGCCGGTGACGCCGATCACCCGTAGTCTCCGAGCAGGCCAGTCGAACAGGTTGGCCGCCGCCAAGGCCATGGCGCGCCGCGCCTGCTCCACCCGGACCGCCGGCACGGGGAACTCCGCCTCCAACCGCTCGACGAGGAGCGCGGCGGCGCCCCGATCCAGCGCCTGCTCACAGTGTAGATGGCCGTCGGTCCTGCCTCCGGGGATGGCGCAGAACAGGTCCCCGGGCTCAACCCGACGGGAATCATAGGCCACTCCGGCGATCTCGACGTCCTGCGGGTTGCGGATTTCAAGGACGGTCAATCCCTCAAGTACCCGGGCCAGGCGCACCTGGTTGACCTCCTCCATAGTCATCCTCGGTTACTTATGTCCCCGAGACCGAGCGCTATCCTCTAGCGGCCACGCGGTCGGAACTCCACCCTTACCGGCGTATCCGGTTGGACGCTCACTCCGGGCTCCGGGTCTTGCGCCACGGCAAGTCCCGTGCCGTCGGCCTGCAGGCGGAGCCCTGCCTGGCCGAGGACCAACCCGGCTTCCCGTATGGTCCGTCCTCGGACGTCAGGTACGGTGACCAGGTCCAAAGCCGCAATCTGGCCCAGTTTCAGCAGCACCTCGCTCCCCGGCAGACTCCGCGTCCCGGGAGGGGGCACCTGATCGATGACCACCGGGCCGTCGCCCCGCCATGCGGGTACCAGCCCGAGGACGGCAAGTTCGCCCACGGCTTGTTCGGCGGCCAAGCCGGTCATGCGAGGTATGGTAACCAGGACGGGACGCTCGATTGCCGGTGCCGGCGCAACGCCGAGGTAACGGAATACATCCTCCATCACCGCGCGGAAGACGGGGGCCGCCACCTGGCTGCCCCATGCCGATCCCACCGGCTCGTCGACGATGACGACAGCGGCAACCCGCGGATCGGAGGCCGGACCGAAACCAACGAAGGAGGCGATATGGTGGTCCTCGGAAACCCGGCCCTCGATCACTTTCTGGGCCGTCCCCGTCTTGCCCGCCAGTTCGTACCCTTCCCGATAGGCAGGTCGGCCCGTCCCCAGGCTAACCGTGGCTTCCATGGCCCGGACGAGTTCCCGCGCCGTGTCGGCCGACAGGACTTGCCGGCCTTCTTCCCTCCCCGCTCCCGGGGAGATGACCTCCCCCGACGCCGGATCCACCAGTTCCCGGACGATGTATGGCTCAGGCAGACGGCCGCCGTTGGCAACCGCTGCTATCGCCGTCAGCAGTTGCAGGGGGGTGACGGTGAGGCTCTGGCCAAAGGACATCACCGCCAGATCCATGGGCCGCAGGTCCGCCTGGCGGACGGCCAGGCCCCGCGCTTCCCCAGGCAGGTCAATCCCGGTAGGCGCACCAAACCCAAGCGCCCGATGGAACTCGAAGAAGCGCTGGGCACCCAACCTCTGCCCGATCTGTACGAACGCCACGTTGCAGGAGTTCTCGAGCGCCTCCGACAGGCTGATGCTGCCATGGCCTTCCCTCCGCCAGCACCGGATCCTCCCCCCGGGGACGGCAATCGAACCCGGGCAGTAGAAGCGATCCTCCCAGCTCACCACCCCGGTCTCCAGAGCGGCGGCCAGCGTGATCGGCTTGAAAGTCGAGCCGGGCGGCTGGGCGAATTCCACCCCGGGATTGCGGTATGCGGTGTCGGGATAGTCGCGGAAGCGGTTCGGATCGTAACTCGGGTTGCTGGCCATGGCCAGGATGGCGCCCGTCCGGGGATCCATGACGATGATCGTGACCCGCAAAGCTTGCCATTGCGCCCGCGCTCGTTCCGCCTCGCGTTCGGCTACATGCTGCACGTACTCATCGATCGTCAATACCAGATCGTAGCCGGGGGTCGACGGGTGATAGCGTTGCTCGGTTTGGGGGAGTTCCCGCCCGCGACCGTCGTACTCGATGATGATCTTCCCTGGCTGGCCGCGCAGGTACCGGTCATAGTAGTACTCGATCCCCGCAAGTCCCTGGCCGTCGACCCCCGCGAAACCCAGGAGCTGCGCTCCCAGCCTGCCCTTGGGGTAAAAGCGTTGCGATTCCGGGGTGAAGGCAATGCCCGGCAAGTCCATTTCTCTCAGCCGGGCTGCCTCTTCGCCGCTTATCTTCCGTTTGATCCACACGAAAGCTTGCCGCCGTTCGAGTCGACTCCGGACTTCGTCGTAGTCGAGGGCAAGGACCTCGGCGAGGCTCCCGGCAATCTCCGGCGCCTTCCCCAGGGGGATCTCCAGCGGCACGGCGTACACCGAGTCCACATCGACGCTGAACGCCAACTCGCGACCCATCCGATCGCGAATGGCGCCCCGCCGCGGCTCCACCGGGACCTCCCTCGTCCGCACGATGAAGGAGCGTTCGGCGAGTTCCGCACCCCG
>DOZU01000167.1 GCA_003517845.1 Clostridiales bacterium
ACGGCCGATACGTGACGTCACGGAAGCTGATCGCCCGGGACACGGGCCGCCGCTACGAGTACGAGATTGACTACGCCTACGTCGCTACGGGAACCTTCAACACGTCCTACGATCTGGTCCTCGGTGAAGCGAAGGGGTTCAGAGAACTCACCGATGAGGTCATGCGGAAGATGGCCGGACTCGCCGATCGCTTCCCGCGGAAGCCGTACCTTGCGTTCTCAACGCTCAAAGATCGCTATTCCGATGCGGAGAAAGCACACCTCCGCAGCCTCGCCGGGAGGGGTTACAAGGTGATCGCTCTTACGCGTGAAGAACTCGACCCTTATGCCCTGTTCGACCGCTTCGAGCAGGCACCTCATAAGTACGCGGTTGGCCTTGAGAAACTCTCTCGGAACACGCTTCACCTCAACGTCCGAGAGTAGCAATGGGAGAACAGGTGACAATCCTGGCACCCTCAAAGAACGAAGCCCACCGGTAAGGCGGATCCCCGGGGGGCCTGGCAGGGGTGCGGGTTCGCGGCCCGCGCCCCTCTCAATTGGCTGTCAGCCAATCCCGCCGCGCGTCTTCCTCCCGAAAACTCCCTGCTAAACCTGGTGGGCCATCAGGGACTCGAACCCTGAACCGTCCGATTAAGAGTCGGATGCTCTACCAGTTGAGCTAATGGCCCCACGGTCTCTCAGTTGGTAGCGGCGGCTGGATTTGAACCAGCGACACTGCGGGTATGAACCGCATGCTCTAGCCCCTGAGCTACGCCGCCATCAGGTCCCGAATGCTCCCCCATTATAGTACCTCCCCGCGTCGTGGTCAACGCAACCGCCACCGCGAATCAGCGTGAGGCAGGGGTTCGGGGACCTATCACTCGCGACCGTCGGGCGCCATGAAGGACTCGGGGAACAAGAAGAGGATCTCGCCCGGCCTGACCAAACCCAGTTGTCGGGCCGCCTGCTCGAGGTACTCGTCAGTCTGCGTATAGGCGATCTGATCCTGCAAGCCCGCATTCATGGTTTCTTGCAGGGCAATCGCTTCGCGGGTGCGGTGCAACTCCCGGCGAAGCTCCGCCAGTCGGACGATCTCGACGCCGGTGGCAACCAGCAGGTAACCGGCGAATATCGCCAAGAACAGGCGGCCGAGGCGGACCCGGCACCTCGTGCGCCGGCGGCTTGCCGGCAGCGTGGGTGGTCCGGGAAAGGGGATGACCTTACCCGCCGACGGCGTTGCGCGGGAATCCTGCCTCACCTGCCTGCACCCCCATGCCGGCCGTGCCTCGACCCAGGGGTTCGCCGAAGGCCCGTCAAGTCCTCCCTCGCTGCGTGGTGAGGAGCGACCAGCAACCCCGTATCCGCTCGATGGTCCACTCGAGTGCACGCGACACCGCCGGGCTCGCCAACCGCAGGTAGCCGCCCATCCCCGCTGCAATGCCAATGTAGACGTAATTTCGGAGCTGGGCGAGGTTGGCGATGACCAGCAGGCCGAAAATGATGGGGGTCATGACGAACCAGAACGATATGTCGAGCGCGAATCCGGCGCGAGTCAGTCGTCTCCGCTTGCAGCGCGGCCAGAACAGGGTCCGGTAGGCGTCGAAGGCAAGCCCCAGGACGACTCCGGTGAGCACCGCACCCAGGAACATCGTGAGCTGCTGACCAGTATCGGACAGCCGGCCTGCCTCCCCGTCCCCCCGATCCTATGCTCTCGTTCGGCGGGGCTTGCGAGGCTCATCGTTGTAGGGTCCACGGCAGACGGCGTAAGGTCCAGAGGCAAAATACAAACCATAGCCCCGCGCTGAGGGCGGTGGTGCCCCGGGTCAGTCGACCGAGGGTGCCGAGTTCCATGGACACAATAGCCGCTCGGGGCTCTTCCCGCAGGGCGGCCCACCGGTAGAGGACGTCCCTCACGTACTGGCGCGTCTCTCGGAAGGGAGGAATGCCCGCCGGCTGCTCCCGGCCGAGGTGCCGGACGGCCGATGGCCCGGCGTTGTAGGCGGCGGTCGCGAGGACGACGTCGCCGTCGAACTCGCCTAACAAGAGGCGGAGGTATCTAGTTCCCACGCGGATGTTCGCCGCAGGATCGAAAATGCACCCGGGTCCGCAGGAAGGTGGCGCATGGTCCCCGGGACAGGGGGAATCCGGGTTCAGGTATCGCCAGGTGGAGGGCAGGATCTGCATCAAGCCGCGGGCTCCCGCCCGCGACACGGCGTCCGGATCGTATGCGCTCTCCCGTTGAACCACCGCCGCGACCAAGGCCGGATCGAGGTCGTTGCGGGCGGCGTACAGCCTTATCAGGTCGGCGTACGGCAGGTCCTGGAGGTTGTCCCTGGCCTGGTAGTAGCTGTCGGTTAGCTGGGCCGTCCAGGCGTACTCGGCGCTTTCGCTGAATTCGCCCAGGCTCCAGCCGCCGGCGGTCACGGCCAAGGCCAGCAGCATGTAGCCCACTACCCAGCCGGCGGCGAACCTGCGCCGAGGAGAAAGGAGGTCAACCAGCAATGCCAGCGGGCTGGCAACAATATACGCGATGGCGGCAAAGGGGAATCGGAAGCCACGCCACAACCAACCGGTCCACCCGGGCCGGCAATTGCGGTCATATAGGCAATCGCGCTCAGTCAAAGGCAGCGCCCCGATCGCCTCCCCATGCTAACCTGGATTTTGACGGCAATTCTACTCCGGATGGTCCACTTCCTGTCCCTCGGACGACGGTCAACGGAACATCCGTTCGAGCCATCCCTTGCCCCCGGTCCGCTGAACCTTACCCCGCACTCGAGGACCGTAGGTCATTGCGTCCACCATCCCTTCCACGCCGAGTCTGCCCTCCTCGAGATTCAGCTGCTTGATGTGGAGGTTCTCGCCCCTGATGGTCAGGCTGCCCAGTTCCGTATCCACGGCCACCTCCTGGTCGTCAAAGGCGTCTACGTGAACAATCCCGGTCAGCGTCAGCAAGTCGCGATTGGTCAGATTCAGGGTATGATTCTGGTAGCCGACTTCCTCTGGTACCACCTCGGTGCCCCCTTTCGGTAGTTACTACCTGGCATGTATATGCCGGAGGGGGGCGGCCATGCGAATGTCGGAACCATTCATTCCCATTGCCGGCGGATCTCGACCCGATGGTAGAAAGCGTGGATGATGTCGCGGGCCGTCTTTCCCTGTTCCGCCATGAGTCGGGCGCCTTGTTGGGACATGCCTACTCCGTGTCCAAACCCACGGCCGCTGAACACGACTCGATCACCCTCCACCCTGACCCCCAGGATCAGGTTGGACCTGAGTCGCTTCGGATCGAGGGCAATGCGAAACGCCGGCGCGGGGACCCGAGCATCATCGATCTGGATGACGGTGGCCCTGCCCGACGGGCCGCGGCGGGCAACCCGCACCTCCCTCACGTCTGTGAGCCGGTGGCCGGTCGCCTCGGCCGCGCGGCGCACCTCGTCCCGGCTGAAGCTCGCGGTCCAGGCATTCGCACCCGCGTCGGTGGGCACCTTCAGGCTGGGCAGATAGCGGACCCTTCCGGGGAAGCCGAGACCCTCCTGAGGGGTGGCGGTGATGCCCGCGGCGTCCGCATGAAACCAGGTCCGGGCCGGCCGGCCCGCGTGGAAGATCACCAGGCCGCGCGTGGCCCGTACCGCTTCCCGGATCGCGTCGTTGATCAGGCCGGCATTATACGCCTGAAAGTGTTCCACGTTCGTGCATACGTCGGTGCCGTGCAGTTCCCAGGTTCCGCCAGTCCGCTGGAGCTTACCGAGGGTGAAGGTCCGGGCTATGATCGCTTGCGCCTCCAGCGCGGCCCGGGGCCAGTCCCCCGGCACCTCCCCGGCGACCACCCCCGCCAAGTATTCCTCGAACAGCATGCGGCGCCGTGTGCCCTCTTCTTCGAGGTATACGAGGAGCGACCGTTCTTCTCGGACCTTCCGCCAGCGAGGGTGAACCGGGTCCGCGAACAGGTTGAACGCTGCCAGCGCGACGATCAGAGCGGCGCTCAACCCGAGGAGGATCTCCCGGCGCAAGTCCATCACCCCGCGAGTATTATCCCCGGAGGTCGGCTTGGCTACTGCCGGCCGGACTGAACGCTACCCGACTCCATCTCGGTGATGCGATAGAGGCTATCGGGTGCCGCGGCGGGGTGAACGGACCTGACTTCAACCTGCATGGTGCGACCGCCGAGGTCCAGCCGGATCACGTCTCCTGCCCGTACCGGGGTTGCGGGCTTGCCGGGCTTTCCGTTGATGAGCACCCGGCCCTGATCGGCCAAGTCGTGCGCCACGGTCCGGCGACGGACCAGCCTCGATAGCTTGAGAAACTTGTCGAGGCGCATGCCCTTGCCCCCTGTATCAGCCGGCTACGCGATCCTTGAGCGGTTGCCCCGGCCGGAACGCGGGCACCCGGGCGGCTTCAATCCGAATCTCCTCGCCGGTCTGGGGATTCCTGCCGATTCGTGCCGCGCGCTCCCGCACCTCAAAGCTGCCGAAGCCCGCCAGCGCCACCCGGTCCCCCGCCGCCAGGGCGTCGGTAATGCTGTCAAACACGGCGGTCACGGCTTCTTCCGCTAGCTTCCTGGTCATGCCCGCCCGGTTGGCCACGCTAATCACCAGCTCACCCTTGTTCACCCTTGCCCCTCCCCGCCTTGGCCTTCTCATTCAACTCAGCAACGAGGCCATCAATCGCCCTATGGAGAGCCGTCTCGGGGTCCACTCCCCGGGCGGCCGCGGTGCGGGCGATACCGAGGAGTAGTTCCCCGAGTGCCCGCTCCTGCAGCCCCCCATGCTCGGACAGGACCGCGGCAGGCACGTCGGGGATCTGGTCCCCGAGGCCGGCGGCACCGGCCCTCGATTGCACTCGCGCCGCCCGCATCAACGCGGGCAAACTGCGGGGGATGTTGCCCAAGATGTCGCCGGCCTCTTCCGTCTTCAACCGGCTCCACTGGGCCAATACCCCCTCGCTGGTGCACACCGTCGAGTCGCCGAAAACGTGCGGGTGTCGCCGCCGGAGTTTCTCCCCGACCCCATCCACCACCCTATTGAGGTCGAAGGCACCTTGTTCCATGCCGATGACGCAGTGGAACACCACTTGCAGGAGTAAGTCTCCCAGTTCGTCAACCAGCTTATGCGACGAACCGGAATCGATGGCATCGACCAGTTCGTAGGCTTCCTCCAGGACATAACTCCTGAGCGTGCGATGATCCTGCTCCCGGTCCCAAGGACAACGGCGTCGCAAGATCTGCATGATGTTCACGAGCGCGTCCAAGGGGTAACGACAAGGAGCCGAGGAGCCGCTGCCGGGGAGCCCCGGAACGTGAACGGATGTATGTTGGTCATATCCGCAGCCATCCATCGCCCTCACCGGCGGAACGCCCCCTTCCGCTTCAGCCACCGGGCGAGCCGAGGGCCGAGCGCCGGCACGAGTTCGAAGTCCCGCTCCCGCAAACCTCCCGTCAGGAGCAGCATAAGCGCGTACGCGGCCATGGCCAGGCCGATGGCGATGAGGGTGGCCTGTCCGTTGCTCCCGAGCAACGCGAGGAAGTAGCGATATCCCCCCACGGCGGCAAGACTCATCGCCATCGTCGCCGCGATCGGCTTCGCGAGCGTGTCGCGGACCGCTATCCCGGCGCCCGTCAGTGCCTTCACCCCCGCCAGGTTCAGGCTCGCGGCTACCATGAAGCCCAGCGTGGTGCCGAGGGCGGCGCCCCGTATGCCGAAGGCGGGCATGCCGGTTAGAGTCCAGCTCAGGACAAGCTTGCAGGCTGCGCCGAGCAGCAGGTTGCGCACGGGGAGGTCCGTACGCCCCAGACCTTGCAGGACACCGCTGGTCGTCTGCTGCAAGGTCAGGAACAGGAGGCCGCCGGCCATGGCAGCTATGGGGGCACCCGCCTCCGGAATTCCGAACAACAGGTCGGCGATGGGGGTGGCCAGCAAGTACAGCCCCACCGTGGCGGGGATGGCTATGAGCAAGGTTATCCGGATGGCGGCGGTCGCGCGGGCATGGATCGATGCCTTGTCATTGAGTGCGTGGGCCTCCGACACCGACGGGACCAGACTCGCCTGCAGCGCCGAGGTGAATACGGTAGGCATGTTGACCAGAGTAAGCGCCATGCCGGTAAGCTGTCCGTAAAGCCGGGTCGCATCGGTAGGGGTTAAGCCGATGGCGATGAGACGGTTGGGTACTACTGCCAGATCGATGAGGTTCATGATCGATACGACGGTGCCGGCGAGCGATATCGGGACCGCCAGACGGAGGATCGACATTGTGATCTTCGAGGCGGAAGGTGCGACCGGCAAGGGACGCGGTCCCAGCAGGGGGGATGCCCCCCGCTTTGAGTAGAAGATCGCCAGCAGCGCGATCAGGCCCGCCACTGCTCCCGCCGACGCCCCGAAAGTGGCGCCCGCGGCTGCCATGGGCAGACTTATGCGGAGCAGGTAATGCGCGAGCAGCAGCATGGTCAATACCCTTATCACCTGTTCGGCGACCTGGGAGATGGCGGTGGGCATCATGATCTGCTGTCCCTGAAAATAGCCCCGCATGGCCGAAGCCACCGATACGATGAGGACGGCGGGCGACAGGGCGACGATGGCATAGTAGGCGTCGGCATTATGGGCGACGTGAACCGCTATGAGCCGGGCGGTGAAGAACATCAGTACCGAGAACAGGAGACCGAGTGCTCCCATGAGGGCGAGAGAGATGTGGAACGTGCGGCGTGCCGCGCCGGCCATCCCCTGGGCCAGGTGCCCTGCTACCAGCTTCGAGATGGCCACGTTGATCCCGACGGTGGAAATGGTCAGGATGGCCGCATAGACGGGATGCGCCATCTGGAAGAGACCCATCCCCTCGTCACCCAGAACGCGCGTGAGGGGGATACGATACACCGCACCCAGGGCTCTACTGATGAGACCGGCGGTCGCAAGCGTCATGGCCCCTTGGAGGAAAGATTGCTTTCTCACGCTGACCGCGTCCCTTCGGTCCCCGCCGGAGGCGGGAGGCCGTCCAGGGTTCGGGCGCGGGTCGCCCGCATCACGCCCGAATTATATCATATGGTGAACGCGATTGGCCTATCGCGCGCCTCAGGTCATGCCGCGTGCCGGCTACTGCTCCATCTGTTTGGCCAGGAAACTGGCGGCTGTCTCCGCGAGCTTCACCTCAAGCTCGCCCATCTCCGCGTCCGGCTCCTTCGAACAGATGATCACGGCGCCGATGGGGTCGCCGCCGGTGATGATCGGGGCCATCACCACGATGGAGAACCTGCACACCTCATCGTCGGCCAGGATAACGCAGCCGGTGACTCCTTTCTGCTCCCCCGGACGGACTACGAGCGAACTACGTCGTTCCTCCATGACCTGCTCGATTGCCGGGGAAATGGCTTTGCCCATGAACTCCTTCTTCGGTGCTCCCGCGACGGCGATCATCTGATCGCGATCGGCGATGAGCGCGATATGGCCGATCGCCTCGTGCAGGGAGTCGGCGTATTCCCTGGCGAAGTCGCCTAGTTGACCGATGGGTGAATACTTCTTGAGGATAACCTCTCCGTCCCGGTCGACGAAGATCTCCAGTGGGTCGCCCTCCCGGATGCGGAGAGTCCGCCGGATCTCTTTGGGGATCACGACCCGACCGAGATCATCGATGCGCCGGACGATGCCGGTGGCCTTCATGTTGCCCCTCCTCCTGTCGGGTGCCGTCGGTCGCGCCCGACCTACGGCTAGTATAGAGGGGGGCTAACACTTTTATTCAGGCTTTCCAGGCGATGCCGTCTACGCTGCAGCTACGAACCAGTATAGGTCACGGGCGCAGCATTTCGGCGTTCTTCCAGCCATGCCTCAAAAGCCTGCCCGCGGCGCTCGGTCAACAGCTCTTCCGTGGCCGCCGCCTCTACCTCCTCGAAGGAGGGTTGGCGGGCAGGGGCGACGGAGTCCGCGCGGATAATGTGGTAGCCGTGGGCCGTCTTGACCGGCTCGCTGATCTCGCCCTCGCCGAGGGCGACCGCCGCTGCCACGAACTCCGGCACGAGGCGTTCATCTCCGGGGGAGATAGCCCAGGGCAGTTGGCCACCCTCTTCCCGACTCCCAGGGTCGAGCGAGCGCTCCACCGCAAGCTGCGCGAAGTCCTCCCCGGCCAGGATCAGCCGCCGGACTTCCTCGGCCTCGGCCTGGGTGGCAACGAGAATGTGGCGCACCTGAACGGATAGCGGCTGAGCATGCCGCTCGGGGTCCTGGTCGTAGAATGCCCGCACTTCCTCGGGACTGACGGCCACTTCCCGGGTTATCTCCGCGAACATCGATTGAGCGGCGAGCAATGCCCTTATGAGCGCCTCCAGGTCAGCGCGAGTGACCCGGGCCTCGCGCATGGCCTGTTCTCGAGCTTCCTCGCCTTCGTACAACTGGGCCATGCTGCCCAGGAGCGCATCCGTCTGCCGGGCAACTTCCTCGTCGGCCGGCAAGAGTTGCCCGGCGGTGGCCTCCGCCAGGATGAGTCGTTCGTCGATGAGTTGTTCCAGCAGTTCCTCGTTGGTACCAGGCTGGGCCAGGAGGAAACGCGCAAGCCGGTCACGGGAGTTGACGTGACCCTGGGTAATGGTCTGGCCGCCCACTGTGGCCAGCACCCGGGGACCGCTGACCCACCGCTCATCGATATGCTCCCACAGCCCCCAGACAGCAAATCCCAGGATGAGCACGGCGCCGAGCACGATGACGAGGACCCGCTGCCACGGCTTCAACCAGATCGGAGACTTCCTTTGCCTGAGCGAGCGTCGCCGGCGCTCGGTCCGGCGGCGAGTCGCCCGGGCGACGGAAACCGTCCGGGCCGGGTTCGAACGCCGTGCCTCACCCACGCGGATTCTCCTCTCTACTCCCCG
>DOZU01000134.1 GCA_003517845.1 Clostridiales bacterium
CGTTTCCCGCCCCCTGGAAAGACCGCGTTCATTATATCGGTAGCCCGCGAGCAGTGTCAACGCAATCGAAGCGGCGGCGGCGCGACGGTCAGGGCCGTATCCCGAAGCCATGGGTGATGACCCGGGCGGAAAAGCCTGCGGGATCCCGTTGTCCGAGGTCTTCAGCCGGCAACAGGTGAAGGTCCACTTCATCGCCGGCCTCCTTCTGGACTTTGGCCGCAACCCGAGCCCGATCGGAAAAATCGAGCGTATCCAGGTGCTCCACGAAGACGGCCAGATCGATATCGCTCCCCGGATGAACGGTCCCGTCGACATGCGAGCGAAAGAGATACGCGGCGACGACTCTGAAGCTACGCGACAGGACCTCAATCGCGTGCCGAGCGCGCATTTCGATCACAGCATCGATTCGAGCTGGTCCGGACTGTCTCCCCTTTTATCGGGAATCCCTCTCCCGCCATCTCTACAGGATATCGGGTCTGGATGTAGTAGGCGGAAAGCTCTCGCAAGAAGTCCGCGCGCTCTTCCTCTACTTCAAGGCCTGCTGCCTCAGCCAAGCGAACGAGTTGGTGGACGCGCGGGGGCAGTTGCTGAGTTCTGAGCACGATGAGCGCCTTCAGCATCTTCTCGACCGCCTGCTGACAACAGAACAGGACGTACAAGTGACGGCCTGCCTCCAACATCAGCGCCACGGACCATGGCCGCGCCCAGACCTGTTATACCGCTTCCCCGTCCATCGCAAGAAGACGCCTTACACGGTCCACAATCCGACATACCGCCGCCGCCCCGGGCATACCCGTCAGCGACGGGAGGGAGGATGATGCGCTCATCCCTCGTTTCCGCCCTGCCGGCTCTGGGCATCGTGGTCCTCACTCTGGCCACCGTCATTTACCCGGAGGTCGCCTTCCACTCGGCCCGGGAGGGGCTTGAGCTATGGTGGACCGTCGTTTTCCCCGCCCTGCTCCCCTTCTTTGTCCTGTCCCAGATGCTCATGGGACTGGGCGTCGTCCATTTCCTGGGCGTACTGCTGGAACCCATGATGCGTCCGGCATTCCGGGTGCCGGGAACCGGGTCGTTTGTCATGGCCATGGGACTGGCTTCCGGCTACCCCATTGGCGCGGTGCTTACCGCCCGACTACGCCTGCAGGAGTTGCTGTCGCAGGTTGAGGGAGAGCGCTTGATGGCTTTCACCAACACGGCGGATCCCCTCTTCATGACCGGCGCGGTGGCGGTGGGCATGTTCGGTCGGCCGGAAGTCGCGGGCACCATCATGGCGGCCCATTATCTCGGGGCGTTGGCGACGGGAGTACTCATGCGGTTCCACGGGCCGGCAGGGGAGACCGACCGGCCGCCTCTCCACCGCTCGGAGACGGCACTAGGCCGGGCGGCCCGCGCGTTCCGGGAAGCTCGCCGGGCCGATGGACGTCCCCTGGGCCAGCTCATGGGCGACTGCATCCGCGACTCGGTCAATACCCTGCTGCTAATCGGGGGCTTCATCATCGTCTTCATGGTCTTCATCCGCGTGCTCGAGGCCGTGGGTGCCGCGGGAATCCTGGCCCGAGTAGTAGCCGGTACGCTGGCGCTATGGGGAGCGCACCCGGGAACGGCGCCGGCGCTGGTCAGCGGCTTCTTCGAGATCACCATCGGGTGTCAGACGGCCAGTCAGTCACCGGCACCCCTGGTCCAGCAGTTGATGGCGGCGGGTGGGATCATCGCCTGGAGCGGCCTGTCAGTGCATGCCCAAGTGGCGGCATTGACCCGCCACACCGACCTGCGGCTGCGGCCATATATACTGGCCCGGCTGGCCCACGCCTTGCTGGCCGCGGGATTCACGTTGATGCTCGTGGAGGTGGTCGGCTTCGCGGGGGTGGCGCCGGTGCTCGCCCCGGCCCGGGGCGTGATTCCCGCCTTGGCCAGTTCCAGCCGGCTCGTCGGGCAGACCGTGGGCCTGCTGACGCTGGCGGCGGCCGCGACGCTGGTGATTGACGCCCTCCGGCGCATCCGACTGGCCGGTTTTCGGGTTCGATGAGCCCGACGCACGGCGCTGGGCCTATCCCGTCTCCCAGTCCCCGGGCCCCTTGCTCGAAAGCACCCCGGCTAGCGGCCGGCCATGCGCGTCCAGCAGCCGGTCACGCAGGCACTGGTCCACCCCGGCGGGCACAAGGGACTTTACGCAGCCGCCCCAGCGAGCCACCTCTTTCACCACGCTGGAGCTCAGATAGGAGTGAGCGCTGGAGGTCATGATGAACATGGTCTCGACTTCCGGATCGAGTTTCTTGTTCATGAGCGCCATCTGGAACTCGTATTCGAAGTCGGTGGTCGCGCGCAGTCCCTTCACGATGACCTTAACGTCGCGTCGTTGAGCGTAGTGGACCAGGAGACCGTCCGCGTGGTCGACCTCTACGTTGCGCAGGTGGCCGACCGCCCTGCTCAGCATCCGCACCCGCTCTTCCACCGTGAACAGGGGCCGCTTGGCCACGTTGTGGAATACGACCGCTAACACCTGGTCGAAGATAGCGGATGCCCGCTCGATGATGTCCACATGTCCGTTGGTTACCGGGTCAAAGCTCGCCGGGCAGATGGCAGCCCGCATCCCTATCTTCCTCCCGCAGTTCGCTCGGTCGGCCAAGCTGATAGAAGCTCAGTGCGCTGTCGCCATAGGTGTTCTGCCTGGTCAACTCGATATCCTCTACCTGGGCTGGCACGGTTTCCCGCCGGCCGTGCTCCACCACGATGATCCCGCCGGCGCTGAGGATGCCGGCCTCGGCCAGGACGCGCAAAGTAAGTGCGGGCCAATCGCGGTCATAGGGAGGGTCGAGGAAGATCAACGAGAAGCGCTGTCCCTGACGGGCAAGCTGTCGTACCGCGGCAAGGGCATGTTGCACCCGGACCTCGGCCCTTTCCGCCTGGCGGGTGTGGAGCAGGTTCTGCCGGATGATCTGGGCGGCGCAGCCGTCGATTTCCACGAACACCGCCCGCCGGGCCCCCCGGCTCAGCGCTTCCACCCCCACGCTGCCTGTCCCCGCGAACAGGTCCAGCATCTCAGCATCCTGGACGCGGGTGCCCAGGATGTTGAAGAGCGATTCGCGGACCCGGTCGGAGGTCGGCCGGGTTCGCCGGCCGCGAAGCGTACGCAGGCGGGTCCCGCGCGCCTGTCCGGCTATCACCCGCATGGTCTCCGCCCCCGCCGTGTTGACATCTTCGGCCATTTCCCCGCACCGCCGGGCAGTACCTCCTGGACGGTGAGTCGCCGCCTTCCCCGCCGGCCCGAATACGCCGGGCGGGCGAGGATCAATCTAGGAGCATCCCTATATGGCATGTCAAGCTGAGAGGCCAGCGATGCGCGCTCGACCGCGATCGGATGACCCGGTTCCCCAGACTGACCTCGCCCTGGAAGCCAGCGAGTTCCTGCGGGCCCGCGCGGCGAAGGAGATTCCCGGGTTGACGGTACAAGAGCAGAACCGGAACGGGATTACGGTGACCCGGGTCGCGGTGGAGACCGCGGACGCCGCAACGCTTTCGGGGAAGCCCGCCGGCCGGTATGTCACCATTGAAGCGCCGGGGCTGACCGACAACGACCGCGACCTACACGAGGAGACCAGCGAGGTGGTGGCGGAGGAGGTTGGGCGTCTCGTAGATTGCGACCCCAAGGCCGTCATCCTGGTGACCGGGCTG
>DOZU01000247.1 GCA_003517845.1 Clostridiales bacterium
GTGGGAATCGGCCTCACCATCGGCGGGCTGATCGGCATCACCGCCGCTTACTACGGCGGCTGGTGGGACAGCGGGGTGATGCGGCTCGTCGAGTTCCTGCAGGCCATCCCCAGCCTGTTGCTGGCGATCGCCATCGTCGCCAGCCTGGGCCCCGGGATCACCAACGCCATGATCGCCATCGGCATCGGTTCCGTTCCCGCTTACGCCCGGGTGATCCGTTCGGTGGTCCTGACCATTCGGGAACTCGAGTACGTCCAGTCCGCGAAGGCAACGGGAGCCACCGACCTGCGGATTATGGCCCGCCACATCCTGCCTAACTCGCTGGCCCCGATCATCGTGCAGTCGACTCTGGGCCTGGCGTCCGCCATCCTCACCGCGGCCGGCCTGAGCTTCTTGGGTCTCGGGGCGCAGCCGCCTTCCCCGGAGTGGGGAGCCATGCTCGCCCAGTCCCGGGCTTTCGTTCGCCTCGCCCCCCATGTGGTGGCGTATCCAGGATTGATCATCCTCGTCACCGTGCTGTCGCTGAATCTGGTCGGCGATGGCTTACGGGACGTGCTCGACCCCCGCCTCAAGCAATGAAGTTCGTCTTCGTGACCGGTGGCGTGGTGTCATCTTTGGGCAAGGGCATCACCGTCGCCGCGATCGGCCGCCTGCTGCGCGCCCGGGGCATCCCCGTGACCGCGGTAAAGCTCGACCCCTATCTCAACGTGGACGCGGGGACGCTGAGCCCGCTGCAGCACGGTGAGGTGTTCGTTACCGCCGACGGCGGCGAGACCGACCTCGACCTCGGGCACTACGAACGTTTCCTCGATCAGGACCTGACCCGCGACCAGTGCGTGACTGCGGGCCAGGTGTACCAGCACCTGCTGGCCCGGGAACGCCGGGGCGACTTCCTGGGGGGAACGGTGCAGGTAGTCCCGCACGTGACCGACGAGATCTGCCGCCGTCTGCGCCAGGTCGCCGACAGGCTGGGCACGGGCGTCGTGTTGGTCGAGGTGGGCGGCACCGTCGGCGACATCGAGGGCATGCCGTTCCTGGAAGCCATCCGCCAGCTGGGGCGAGAAGCAGGGCCCGGCCGCACCGCCCACATCCACCTCACCCTGGTGCCGTACCTGGCGGCCGCGGGCGAACTCAAGACCAAGCCGACCCAGCACAGCGTCCGCGATCTGCGCGCCATCGGCCTTCAGCCCGATTTCATCGTCTGCCGGAGCGTCCTCCCGGTGCCGGAGGAGGCCCGGCGGAAGATCGCGCTGTTCTGCAATGTGGACCCCGAGGCGGTGTTCTCCAATCCCGACCTCGAGTCGATCTATCAGGTTCCGCTGCACCTCGAAGCCGAGGGCATCGGCCGCGGCCTGGCTTCGCTGCTGGGGCTCGAGGGGACGGAGCCGGACCTGACTGCCTGGGAAGGCATGGTCTGCCGCCTGCTCAACCCCCGGCAGCGGTTGCGGATTGCCCTGGTGGGCAAGTACGTGACCCTGCCCGATGCCTACCTCAGCGTGACCGAGGCGTTGACCCACGCCGGCGCCGCCCGGCACACGGCGATCGACATTGAATGGCTGTCGGCCGGGGAAGTAGGGGAGGACGATCCGCGACTCGCCGGGGTGGCGGCCATCGTCGTCCCCGGCGGGTTCGGTCAGCGTGGCATTGAGGGGAAGATACGCGCCATCAAGTACGCAAGGGAGAACGCCGTCCCCTTTCTTGGGCTGTGCCTTGGCCTGCAGTGCGCGGTGGTCGAGGTCGCCCGCAACGTGGGCGGTCTGGATGCCCACAGCACCGAATTCGCCCGCCGCACCCCCAACCCGGTGGTGGCCTTGTTGCCGGGACAGCGGGGAGTCAAAGCCAAGGGCGGTACCATGCGCTTGGGCGCCTATCCTTGCCGCATCACGGCGGATTCGCGGGTGGGCAGGGTGTACGGTGTGGAAGAGGCGAGCGAGCGCCACCGCCACCGCTGGGAAGTCAACCCGGCGTATGTCGCGCGCCTCGAACGATGGGGGTTGCGGCCGGTCGGCACATGGCCCGGCGGCAACCTGGTCGAGATCGTCGAGCTGGTAGATCATCCATGGTTCGTAGGCAGCCAGTTCCATCCGGAGTTCCAGTCCCGCCCCGAGCGTCCCCACCCGCTGTTCGCCGGCCTCATCGCAGCCGCGGAGGCTCGCGCCGAAAGAACCGCCTGCGGCCGCAGATCGCCGGGCACGCGCCGATCGAACCCTCAAGCAGGGAGTCGCGGCTGATGGAGCCAATTGAGGAGCGGGAAGTCGAGAGGAGTGAAACGATGCGCAGACTCAAGCCCAGGCAAGTAGCATGTCTGCTGCTGGGGATCGTGGCGGTTGCGGCCGCCGTACAGCTCGCGCTGGTCGAACCCCGGCCCGAGCAGGGGTTCTTCGCGGACGGGGAGCCGGTCATCATTGCCCACCGGGGCGGAAAGGGACTTGCGCCGGAAAACACCCTGGAAGCGATGCGGACGGGCATCGAGGCCGGAGCGCACCTGATCGAGTTCGACTTGCGAGCAACCCGCGACCTTGGTCTCGTGGCCATGCATGACGAGACGGTCGACCGGACGACCGACGGGACGGGCGCGGTAAGTGACCTCACCCTCGCTGAGATTCTGGCCCTGGACGCCGGGTACCGGTTCTCGGCGGACGGAGGACGGACCTTCCCCTTCCGGGATGCCGGCATCCGCGTCCCGACGCTCGAGGAGATCCTCGCCGCTTTCCCGGGACAACGGCTGTTGATCGACCTCAAGGAGACCGACCGCGAGATCGTGGCGCAGGTCGCCGAGGTCATCGCCGACCACTGGGCCGCCCATGAGGTGCTACTGACATCCTTTCACGACGAGACGAATCGGGCCTGGCGGGAGCTGATGCCGGAAGCGCCGCGTGGAACCGGGGAAGACGCGACCCTGCTCTTCTACATCTTCCACCGCTCGCGGCTGATGCCTTTCTACCGGCCGCATGCCGATGCGCTGCAGGTGCCCGAGTTCTCGGGGCGGATCCGGGTGCTGACCCCGGGGTTCGTCCGCGATGCCCACGCCAAGAACATGCGTGTCTACGTGTGGACCATCGATGAGCCCGCGGAGATGCGGCGCTTCCTGGCGATGGGCGTCGACGGCATCATCACCGGCTATCCCGATCGGTTGGCCGAGGTCCTGGCCCAGGGACTGCCGCCCCTGGCGCATCCCTCGCCGACCATCCGCTGGATCCAGGCATGGACCAGCCCCTCGCTCGACACTTTCTTCATCTGGGTGACCCGGCTCGGGCATGAAGAGTTCTACTTGATCGCGTTGCCCCTCGTCTACTGGGTGATCAGCAAGCGGTGGGGTCTCATGCTGACGGCCGTCTTCCTGCTATCCCACTTCATCAACACGGCCCTGAAGAACTTCTTCGCCGTCCCTCGACCCACGGGAGCCGAAGGTATCCGCATCCTCTATGCCGAGTCTGCTCCGGGCTGGGCCTTCCCCAGCGGCCACACCCAGGGCACCGCAGTCTTCTGGGGCTATGGGCCCCGGCTGTTCCGGCAGCGCCTGCTGGGGTGGATCGGGCTGGCCATCATCGCCCTGGTAGCCCTGTCCCGGATGTACCTCGGAGTGCATTGGCCCCAGGACATCCTGGGGGGCCTGGTCCTCGCCGCCGCCATCACCGTGGTGGCGTTTCGCGCCGAGCGCTGCCCCTGGTGGGCCCGCCTGGCGGCCCTCCCCCTGGGCGGCCGGATAGCCCTGGCCTTCCTGGCACCGCTGGCGCTGCTCCTGCTCGATGCTTCGCTCGAGTCGGCCAAGGTGGTCGGTTTCCTCGCCGGCCTGCTCGGCGGCTGGGTCCTCGAGCAAGCGTTGGTCGACTTCCCCCAGCGGGCGACGCCGCCGCAACACGCGCTTCGGCTGGTCATCGGCTATGGCGGGCTGTTCGCCCTGCGGGTGCTGACGCGGGGCATTTTCGCGGAGGCCGTGCTGCCCCAAGTGGCGCGATATGTCACCATGGGGCTGTGGGTTGTTTTAGCGGCGCCGGCGCTGTTCGTGCTCCTGCGCTTGTACCGCGCGCCATCGGGACCGGAGGTCGGGCGTTCGCCCTCCGCGCATCCTGCCAACTGAATGCTATAATGAAGATGAACCTGGGGCCGCGAACTGGTTTCGCCGAGGGAGGTGCGCGGTCTGCCGGCAGGGGAAGCGCGTTCCTGGCAGGATGACTTCGCCGCCTTCAGCGGCGGGGTGGAGCGCGCTTTCCTGGTGGGCGCCGAGACGGAGGACGGCGCCTGGACGGCGGAGGACTCCCTGCAAGAGTTGGCGGACTTGTGCCGCACGCTCGGCCTGGAGGTGGTCGGACGGACGATTGCCCGCCGCCGCCGCAGGGAACCGGCCTTCCGCGTGGGCCAGGGGAAGCGGGCGGAGGTTCGCCTTCAGAGCGAGGAGCTGCGCGCCGGCCTGGTGGTGGTCGACGCCGAACTCACCGGATCGCACCAGCGTGACCTGCAGCAGGACTTGGGCGTGCGCGTGCTGGACCGCACCCAGATCATCCTGGACATCTTCGCCTGGCGGGCCCGCACCCGCGAAGGCAAGCTCCAGGTGGAGGTCGCCCGGCTCAACTACCTCCTGCCCCGGCTGGCGGGGAGGTGGCCCGAATTGTCGCGGCTCGGCGGAGGCATCGGCACCCGCGGTCCCGGCGAGACCCGGCTGGAGACGGAACGCCGTCGCTTGCGGCGGCGGCTCGGCGATCTGCGCCGTGACCTGGAGGAGGTCCGGCAACACCGCGAGCTGCTCCGCACCAACCGGAAGCAGGTTCCATTTCCCCTCCTGGCCCTGGTGGGCTACACCAATGCTGGCAAGTCCACTTTGTTCAACGCCTTGACCCGGGCGGAGGTGCTGGTGGAGGATCGCCTGTTCGCCACCCTCGACCCGACCACCCGGGCGCTGATCTTGCCCAATCATCAGCAGGTCCTGCTCACCGACACCGTCGGCTTCATCCAGCGCCTGCCCACCCAGTTGGTGGCGGCCTTTCGAGCTACGCTGGAAGAACTGGTGGAGGCCGATCTCCTGGTGCACGTCATCGACGGCAGTCATCCTCGCTGGCCGGAACAAGCCGCCACCGTGGATGCCGTGCTGAAGGAGCTGGGGGCGGGGGACCTGCCCGTGCTGAGCGTGCTGAACAAACTTGACCGGATGGCCGAGGATACCGTGCCCCATCCCCAGGCGGGCGAGCGGTCGACCCTGACCATATCGGCGCTACACGGCTGGAACCTCGATCGACTGCTCGACCAGATCGCGCGGGCTCTGGCGGCGACCCGGTGCCGCATATCGCTGGCCGTGCCTTATCAGCACGGCAATCTTCTGCAGCTCTTGCGGGCCAAGGGGCAGGTGCTGTCCGAGGAATACGGCGAGCACGGCGTGACCGTGGAAGTGGAGATCGAACGGACATGGGCCGATCGCATCCGGCATCGACTGGAAACGGGCTCCGCCTGAGCCACCTGGAACGCTTCGGCATAGCGCGGCGGCTCTTGCGAGTGGCCGACCAGGTGGACGAGGAAATCCAGCCTGCGCTGATGGGCATCTGCCAGATTCAGGCCGCCAACCATGCCCGGGTGCTGGCCGCCTTCCAGGAAGTTCGCGTCAGCCCCTGGCATTTCGCCGAGACGAGCGGCTACGGCCTGGGCGACGGAGGCCGCCAAGCGCTCGAGGAGGTTTTCGCCCGCGTCTTTGCCGCCGAGGCGGCGCTGGTGCGCACTTACATCGTCTCCGGGACCCACGCCATCGGCATCTGCCTCTTCGGGATCCTGGGCCCGGGAGATCGCCTGGTGTGCCTGACCGGCCGGCCGTACGACACCCTGCACGGCGCCATCGGCCTCCGCCCGGGAATCCCCGGTTCCCTGCGGGACCTGGGAGTCGAGTATCGCGAAGGCTGCTGCCTGACCCCGGATGGGGTCGATGGGGAGCGGGTCGCCGCCCTGCTGGAGGGCAGCGGGCCTGGCCGCGCCCTGGCGCTCATCCAGCGCGCCCGCGGGTATGACTCCGGTCCCGGCGCCACCCTCGCCCAGATCGCCGAGCTGACCCGGCTGGTTGCCCGGGCTTGCCCGGAGGCGGTTGTGCTGGTCGACAACTGCTACGCCGAGTTCACCGACCGGGCGGAACCCACGGAGGTCGGGGCCCATCTGGCGGCCGGGTCGCTGATCAAGAACCCGGGAGGGGGGCTGGCCCCCTGCGGCGGCTATGTCGCCGGCCGCCGCGACCTGGTGGAACTCGCGGCCGGACGGCTAACCCTCCCCGGACTGGGCGGAGAGCTGGGCGCCACGCCGCCCTGGGGCAGACTGCTGTTTCAGGGGCTGTACCTGGCGCCGACCATGGTCGGCACCGCGCTGGCGGGAGCGGTATTCGCGGCGCGGTTCTTCGACCGGCTCGGTTTTTCCACCCGCCCCGCGTGGGATGAACCGCGCTCGGACATCGTCCAGTCCATCGAACTCGGCACGCGCGAACGTGTCCTGGCCTTCCTCCGCGGCGTCCAGCGGGCGTCGCCGGTCGACGCTTTCGCCATCCCGGAACCGGGCCCCTTGCCGGGCTATGGGGACGCAGTGGCGATGGCGGCCGGCACCTTCGTGCAGGGGGCTACCCTCGAACTCAGCGCGGATGCGCCGCTGCGCGAGCCATACCGGGTGTATCTCCAGGGAGGGCTGGTCCGAGAACAGGCGACGCTGGCTTGCCTGCTGGCTGCGACGGAGATGGGTCTCTGATCGGAGGTGCGGAAGCTATCGTCCTGTTCATCTCCTTGACCATCATGTTGCTCGGCCTCGCCGGCACCGTGCTGCCGGTTTTGCCAGGGATGCCGCTGGTCCTGCTCGGCATAGTCATCTACGGCGCGGTACACGGCTTCGCCGCCGTCGGCACCGACCTCGTCTTCCTCGCCATCGTCCTGACCCTCATCAGCCTGATCCTCGACTACCTGGCCGTCATCCTCGGCGCGGGTCGGGCGCGAGCCTCCCGCCAGGGGATGCTCGGAGCATTCGTCGGCGGCGTCGTGGGGGTTGTTGCCCTGGGCTGGCCCGGCCTGCTGCTGGGTCCGCCCATCGGCGCCGTGCTGGGGGAAGTGAGTGCGGGTCGAACCCTCAGTCAGGGGCTGCGCGTGGCGCTGGCGACCGTCGTGGGGATGGCCGCGACCGCCGTCCTCAAGCTGACGATGGCGGGGGTACTCACCGTGATGTTCGTGCTGAGGGTTACATAACGCCAAATACTTGACAAACTGTTGACAAGTGAGCCGGGAATGGGTAGGTTGAAAGGGGACGCTAACCGCAACCTGACGTCATGCTTACAGGAAGGGAGGTGAAAACCATGGCGGGGATGCAGATCGAACGTCCGAGGTACCCCATAGGCGTGGTGCAGGAACTGACCGGGCTGAGCGGCCGGCAGATCCGCTACTACGAGCAGAAAGGGCTGCTGAAGGCCGCCCGGAGTGGGGGAGGGCGGAGACTATTCACCCCGGGGGACGTCAGGACCCTGCTCGAGATCAAGGCGGCTTTGGCCAGGGGCGCGAGTCTCGATGCCCTGGGCAGGGCGGCAGACAAGCGGCGGCTGGCGCGTCCGGTGGAAACGCCGGACCTGGCGCAATCCCGAGATCTCGAGGTAGTCCGCAATTACTTTCAAGAAACGCGCGGCCCGACCTCCGTGTATCCCATCGATCACCGCGAGCAGCTCATCGAGACCATCGATGAACTCCGGCAGAAAGGTGGGGCCGGACGGGTCCGCCGCGGGAAAAAGGGGAGAGGTCCTTGAGCTTCAGCCCTTCGCGAATCGACGGCAAGCAGCTTCCGCACCTGGTGAAAGAGCATCGGGTCAGTGCCCTCCGCCTGCAATTCACCGACATCCTGGGCATCATCAAGAGCGTGGCCATTCCCGTCAGCCAGCTCGGGAAGGCCCTTGACGGCCAGATCATGTTCGACGGGTCCTCGATCGAAGGTTTCGTCCGCATCGAGGAG
>DOZU01000254.1 GCA_003517845.1 Clostridiales bacterium
GACTTGCGGGTGGACACTTTCCGCTCGGGAGGCGCCGGAGGCCAGCACGTGAACAAGACGGACTCGGCCGTCCGCATCACCCATCTGCCGACCGGTCTGGTGGTGAGCTGCCAGAATGAGCGCTCGCAACATGCTAACCGGGAGACCGCCCTCCGCATCCTCAAGTCGCGCCTTCTGGAACTAAAACGCCAGCAACAGGAGGAGGAGTTGGCCCGGCTGCGGGGCGAACAACGAGAAATCGCCTGGGGGAGCCAGATCCGTTCCTACGTGTTTCAGCCGTATACCCTGGTCAAGGACCACCGTACGGGTGAGGAACGGGGCAATCTGCAGGCGGTCCTGGACGGCGACGTGGACGGGTTCATCTATGCTTACCTGAGAGGACAGGTCAAACAAGGACGCTCCGGTTAGGAGGGGTTAGGATGGCACGCCGACTGGCGATCGTCCTGGTGCTCGTGCTCGTGGTGGTAGGCCTCGCCCAGCTCTTCCTGCCGCGCATCGTCGCGCGGGGATTGGAGGTCGGGCTGGCCGGCATGCTCGGCGGCGAACCGGAGGTGCGCCTGCGGGCATATCCCGCCTTGCGGCTGCTCCTCGGTCGCATCGATCAGCTGACGGTGGAGACTCATCTCGTGGAAGCCGGGGTCCTGGTGTTCGACACCTTCAGCAGCACCCTCGAAGACCTGGCAATCAACTTGCGGGCGTTGCTGGCCGACCGTACGCTGGTCGTGGAACGGGTCGGCCGGCAGGAAGCGACCATCCGCATCTCCCAGGATAGCCTCCGACGCTATCTGGCGGCTACCGTCCCTCGGCTCCAGCGACCCGAGGTCCTCCTGGACCAGGGCGGGGCCCGGTTTCAGGGCGAGGTTTCGCTGGCGGGACGCGCGGTGGCCCTGACCATCGAAGGCGCTTTTGCTTTCTCGCCCGACGACCGCTCCCGGGTGGTTTTCAACCCCACCCGCATGCAGCTGGACGGACTAGTGATGGAGGTCGACCGCCTGCCCGAGTTCCTGAGCTTGCTCGGGGGCCCGGAACTGTTCATCGATCTCGCCCGTTTCCCGCTCCCCTTGCGCGGCACTGAGCTGCGAATGGAGCCAGGCTGGCTGATCATCACCGGCGAGGCGGCCGAGTGATACGGTACCGCGCCGCCACCATCGTCCTGCTGATACTGGGCGTCGCGACCGCGGGCGCGGTGACCTACCGGCGCGAGCAGATCTTGGCCGCCCCCCGGGAGGTGGGGGTGGTCCTGGACCACGCCGCCGCGCTGATCGTCGCCGGGGAACTGGGGATCGAGCCCCAGACGTTCCTCGAGGATCTGCTCGCCGAACGCGCGACCGCGCTAGGCGTCTCCGAGGTGAGTCTGGCGGACTTGCCGTACCGGCCTCAGGTCACCGTGTACCACGGTCATGAACTGCTCCGCCCGGCCGCCCGGCCCGGCGACCACCCGGGGATGGCCCGGCGGGTCTTGCAGGGGCATGGCTGGTTTGAGCCCTGGTACACTTACATCATCGCCGGTGACCCGGCCTTCGCCGCTTTCCTGGTCGAGGGGGCGACCCTCCGGCTAGGTGCTGACCGGGTACGGTCGCTCGAGCTATGGGGAGGGGCTCACGCGGTCATATTGCGCGGGGTCCCCACCCGGCCGCGGCCCGACCCTCGCCGCCCCGATCGAGACATCCGGGAACCGGATTTGCGGTTTGGTTTCTGGTCCGGGGACTTCGCCTTGGCCCGGGAACTAGGTCTTACCCCCGTGGCCCTCCTCACCGAGGACCCACGGCTGGCGCCCGGCGATCTCGAGTACCTGCTCGGTCCCGTGGTCCGGCGGGAGGCGGACGTGATCTTCCTGGCCGGAGACACGGCCTGGGGTTATGGAGACCAGGAACGGCTCGCCGCAGCGGCCCGCTTCAGCCGGCAGTGGGGTCTGCACCTGGCGAGCCTGGCTCCCGGGGAGCAACCCGGGTTTGCCGATCTGGCGGCGACCGTAGACTACCAGGGGCTTCGGTTCCAGAAGCACCGGGCGGGCGACCCGCTCGAGGAAGCCGCCACCGCCATGGCCCGGAATCGTCCCCGCGGCCTGCACTTCGTCCCCGCCCTCTTCCCCGGTCCGGCGGAGGCCACCCGGGAAGGAAATCGTCAAGCACTGCGCGAGCTGGTCGCGGCCATGGCCCGTTACGGGTACCGGCCAGGACCGCCTCGGGCCCTGGCCCCGTATCGGCTCCCGCCCGGACCGGCGGCGATCCTGGGAGGAGCGGTGGCCGCGGGAGTACTGGGAGCAACCGGGGCTGCAGCCGGTTGGCTGGGGCGCAAGCGGCCGGGGCTGCCGTCGCTGCTGGTCGGGGCGGCCGTGGCTGCGGCGCTGGGTTACGGCTGGCCCGGCGCCGGCCGAGAAGCCCTGGCTTTCCTCGCCGCCGTCAGCTTCCCCGTCTGGATTGTCCTCGCGGTGCTGGCGGCGGCCCGCCGAGGAGGAGAGGTTCGGGCGCGGCTCAGGCGCGCCGTGCTGCTGGCCGTCGCGGCCACGGCGGGCACGGTGGCCGCCGGCCTCCTCGTGCGAGCGCTACTGGCCGATACCGCTTACGCTCTGGAGATCCGTTCCTTTCCCGCCGTTTGGGCCGCTGCGGCGGTCCCGCTCCTCGCCATCTTCGCCCTCACGGGCCCCGCGAGGGCGGAGAGCATAGCCCGGCGGGAACTGAGCTGGGGTGACCTGCTATTGGGCGCGGGCGCCCTGGCGGTCGGGGTGCTGTTGGCTGCGAGCCAGGCCGTCCCGATCAGCCCGCTTCAGTTCCTGGCCGGCCATCCCGCGCTGGTCGTCGGACTCGCCGTGCCGGGGTCCGCCAAGGGGTGGCAGGCGGCCATCAGCCTGCTCGTCGCCGCCGGACAGGTATCGGTGATGAACAGCTTCACCAATTTCTGGGTCCCCATGTCCGAGGTCCTGCAGCGGACGGGAGGCGGCCTGATACTCGGCGTGGCCTTGGGCCTGGCCGGCGCCCTGGCCTGGCGGCGTTACGACCGGGAGAGAGGGGATGTCTCGTGATGCGAGGCCTGGCGCTGGTCCTGATGCTGGTGTCGCTCGTGGCCGCCGTACCGGTGCTGGCCGGGAGGATCGCGGTTGAGCAGCCCAACCGTCAGGTGGAACTGGTCCTGGATCGCGAAGAAGCCGCGATCTTGGCTCGCACCTTGGGCGTGGACCTCCCCGACCTGTTGCCCGAGCTGGCCGCGGCCGGGATCACCTCGCTGGCCGTGACGGAGGCCACCCCGCTCAGCCTGGCTGAGGCTGGGCGGCTCGCCATCATCCCCGGCGGCGAACTCCGGCTGGCCGCGCAGATCGGCCGCTGGGACCATCCATGGTTATGGCCGTTGTTGGAGGCGGGCGCCATTCGCGACGGCCATACCTATCTCCTGCTTCCTGTCGGTGCCACGGCTGACTGGTTGGCGGCGGGACTGGCCAGGCGGCCAGGGTCGGTCGAGCGCCACTCGGCCGCGGGTTGGGAGTTGATCGGCATTGCCGGCGGCCGCGAACGGGTTGAAGACCTGCGGCTGGGCATCTACGCATCCGATCTCCGTCTGGCCCGCCAGGCCGGACTGACCCTGGTCCCCCGGTTCAGCAACTACCGCGGCATCACGGCTGCGGAAGTCGCTGCCGCTTTCCGGGAGGTCCGCGCCGCCGGCCGGGTCACCACGGTCATCTTCGCCGGGACGGAGGTACTTGGCTATCCGGCCGCCCTGGAAGCCACCGCCGACAACCTTCGCGGCCTGGCGTTGGGGCTGGTGGAGACTCCGGTGCAGCGGGCGTTCATCCGCCAGGATGGTCACGAAAGGCTGGCGGCCATGGTCGATTACCAGGTGGTCCGGGTGTACAGCATCTCCCGAAGGGAGATCGACCGGCACCTGAACCCGTCCCGCGCCATCGAGATGTGGGTACGAGCGGTCAAGGAACGTAACATTCGCGTGCTGTACCTGCGGCCTTTCCTCAATCACCCGCTCGGCTACGGCCAGGTCGATCTCCGCCAACTCAATCTCAACTATATAGCTGACCTGGTAAGGGAATTGCGGCTAGCCGGATTCGAGCCTGGACCGGCTCAGCCGTTCGCCGACCACCGGGTAGCGGGGTGGGTGGCGGCGCTGGCTGGCCTGGGGGTAGTCGGGGCCGGTCTCATGCTGCTCGGCGAGTTCCTCCGCCCCGGACCCCGCTGGGCGTGGGCGCTGGCGCTGGCGGGGATCACAGCGGTGGGCGGGCTGTTCGCGGCCAGCCCGCAACTGGCCACGACCGTCCTTGGTCTCGGCGCCTCGCTGGTCTTCCCCTCGCTGGCGATGGTGACCCTGATGCGTCGCTGGGCGGTGCGGACGGCACGGCCTGCCGGCCATCCCGAGGCGATCCGGGCAGCCCTGGGAGACCTCTTCCATGCGAGCTGGATGTCGTTGGCCGGGGGACTGCTGGTGGGCGCGATCATGGGTGACGTACGGTACTTGCTCGAACTGGCATTCTTCCGCGGGGTACAAATCAGCGGCATCATCCCCCCCCTGGCCGCCGCCGTCGGGTACTATCTCCACGCTCCGGGGACGGGAGCGACCCGACCCGGACCGCTCGGCCGGATCGAGGCGGCGGTCAAAGCGAGTCTCGGGACCCGCCTGACCGCGCTGCATGTGGTGCTCATGGTGATGGGAACGGGCGCACTGCTGTTGTACCTCGGGCGTATGGGGCACGAAGCGGGCATCCCCGTGGCCGAATGGGAGATCCAGCTCCGGTCGTGGCTCGAACGGACGATGTACGCCCGCCCGCGACTCAAGGAGTTCCTCATCGGACACCCGGCGCTGATGCTAGGGGGCTGCGCCGCGCTGCTCAGACATCGCTTTGCATTGTTGCCGGCTGCAGTCTTGGCCGCCATCGGTCAGGCCTCGATAGTGAACTCCTTCCAGCACCTCCGCACCCCCCTCCTGCACTCTTTCTTGCGGACGGCCAACGGGCTGGCCCTGGGAGCGATGATCGGCATCGTCCTGATCGTCCTCCTCGGCGCCGCACTCCGGCGAGGGGAGCGGGGCCGCCGGGGTGGGAGATCCCATCCGTGACGCGGCTGGTCATCTCCGGCTACTACGGGTTCG
>DOZU01000248.1 GCA_003517845.1 Clostridiales bacterium
CTGACGGCATCCTGGATGCCCCCCAGCGGTCCCCGCCTTGGATCAAGGTCGGTGACGGAGCGAACGCCGGCTACCTCCGAAGCGGCGCCCACCACCAGCACCTCGGGGAACAGGCGCAACAGTTGGACGGCTGCCTGGTCCACCAGCGTGGCGTCGCCCCAAGGCAATCCCGCCTTGGCCCGGCCGAAGCGGCGTCCCTGCCCGCCGGCCAACACCGCCGCCGAGAATCCTTCCAGCACCCTAGCCCGCCCCCAGCAGCATCTGCCGGGCCTTCTCCGCCCAGGCGGGGTCGGCCCATAGCCCGCGCCCAACGCCGATCAGATCGGCCATGCCGGACCGGATCGCCCGGTCCGCCAGCAGCGGGTCGTTGATCCCGCCCGCCACGAGTACGGGGACGCTCAGGCGGGCACGAATCGATTCCGCCCATGGCAGGAAGTACCCTGCCCCCCCGGTCGGCGGCCGCGCGCCGCCGAGGCCTCCTGACACATCCAGGACGTCCACGCCCGCGTCCGCAAGCCACCCGGCAACGACCAGACCTTCCTCGAGCTTGAGGCCTGCACCTTGTGACGGATCGAGGTAGTCCGCCAGCCCCAGCCGGTACAGCAGCGGGTAATCGGGTCCCACCCGAGACCGAACTGCCCGCACCGTCTCCAGGGGAAAGCGGGCCCTTCCGGCCAGGGTCTTGCCGTAGGCGTCTTGCCGCTCGTTCGCCAGCGGGGAGAGGAACTGGCTCAACAGGAAGCCGTGCGCTCCATGAAGCTCGACGGCATCGTAGCCGGCGTCTACTGCCCTCGCGGCCGCCAGGGCGAAGGCTTCCGTCAGTTCCTCCAGGTCGGCCACGGGCAAGGAGCGGGGGACTTCCGCTCCCTCGCGGTCCAGGGGCCGGGGAGAAGGACCAACGGGTTGGGCGCCGATCAAGGATGACCGGGCGGCGGCTCCCGCATGGCTGATCTGCAGTGCAATCCTGCCTCCTGCCCGATGGATGCCGGCCACAAGGGCCGCGTGGGCGGAGACCAGAGCATCACTATAGATCCCAAGCTGGCCACCGGAATACCGGCCGGCAGGTTGCACGAAGGCATGCTCAACCACCACCAGTCCCACCCCCCGGGAGGCCCGAGCCAGGTAGTGCTGCAGGTGACGGGCCGCCGGCGCACCGTCGTCCCCGGCCATCCCGGTAGCCATCGGCGGCAGGACGATGCGATTGTCAAGGGCGAGTGACTTCACCGCAAACGGGGAGAAAAGCCCAAACAAACCGGATACACCTCCTCTATCGCCATCACCGGGTCAGGCCCTCAGTAGTCGCGGCGCGGGACGGACCGGGCGATGCCCTCGAGCCGCTCCCGCGCCGGGACGGCCGGCAGCCCGGCGAGCGCTGCGCAGGCGCCGTCGACCATCCGGTCGGCGGCGGCCAATGTATAGGCGATGCTGCCTTTGCTCTCTAGTAGTGGCAAGACCCACTCCGCACCGTCATCGGGAGCGGGCCGCGCCCGGATCGTCGCCTGCAGGCGGCCTCTGTCCTCGGCGGAGCAATGGGACATGGCGTGGATCACGGGCAAGGTGACAATCCCCCGGCGCAGATCCTGGCCGGTGGGTTTGCCAAGGACGGATGGCTTGGCGGTGAGGTCAAGCAGGTCATCGACCACCTGGTAAGCCAGGCCCAACTGGAATCCATAGCTGTGCAGCGCCTCCTGGTAACTTGCAGGGGCGTCCCCGGCCAGCGCCGCCAGCCGCGGGCACTGGGCCATGAATAGCGCGGTTTTCTTCGCTACCCGATCCCAGTACTCCTGTTCCGTGAGGTCGGGACTCGGCCCACCCGCAAGTTCTTGGGCCTCCACTTCGGCCATGGCTCGCACCGCTCCCGCGAGTCCCCGCAAGATCTCCTGGTTTCCCCATGTGGCGAGCAGTTCAAAAGCTCTGGCGAACAGATAGTCGCCCATCAGCACCGATAGCCGGTGGCCCCATACCGCGTTGATTGTGGGTTGGCCCCGCCGTATCCTTGCGTCATCGACGATGTCATCATGCAGTAGCGTGGCCATGTGTAACAGCTCTACCGAAGCCGCGAGGTGAATCAGCTGTTCCCGACAAGATCGTTCGGCGAATTCGTCGCCGAGCAGCACCAGGGTGGGTCGCAGTCGCCTGCCGCCTGCGCGGAGCAAGTGCAAGCCGGGCCGGCCTACGGGAGGTCCGCCCTCGACCAGGGTGGCGTCGAGCACCGCTTCGACCGCGCTGAGGTCCACCACCGGCGGCAACGGCTACGCCGGGTCTTCCCGATGAATGTCGCGGTGCTGCAAGATGACGCCGTGCCGCTGTCGCTTCAGCCAGGCGGCCACCCGGTTGGCGAACACCACCGAACGATGGCGTCCCCCGGTACAGCCCAAGGCTATGGTCAGCTGGGTACGGCCCTCCTGGAGGAAGTGCGGGAGCAGGAAGTCCAAGAGACTCATCAGCCGGCGGAGGAACTTGCGGGCCACCGGTCGAGCCAGGACGTAGTCGGCAACCCCTGGATAGTTCCCATCGTGGGCCTGCAAGCTCGCCACGTTGTTGGGATTGGGCAAGAAACGGAGGTCGAAGACCAGATCCGCGTCCACCGGCAGTCCGTGTTTGAAGCCGAACGAGAGCACGCTGATGATCAGTCGCCGCTCCGCTCCCTCCATGGCGAAGACCTCCTGGCGGAGGTTCTGCAAGGTCCAGCCGGAGGTGTCGAGGACATGCGTGGCCAGTTCTCGTAAGGGCTGGAGTCGCGCGCGCTCCTCGGCGATCCCCTCGAGGATCCCCCCATGGGGTGCGAGCGGGTGCAGGCGTCGAGTTTCCTTGAACCTCCGGACGAGCGTCTCGTCATCCGCCTCCAGGAACAGGATGCGGTGGGGGAAACCCATCGTCCCCAGTTCCTCGACGGCCTCGACCAGCCCCTCGAAAAACTCGCCGCCCCGAATGTCCATTCCCAGAGCCACGCGATCAATCACCCCGGTCGGCTGCTGGGTCACCAGTTCAGCGAACTTCGACAGCAGGCGGGGAGGGAGATTGTCTACGCAGAAGTAGCCGAGATCCTCCAGTGCCCGGAGCGCGAGGGTCTTTCCCGCTCCGGACAGTCCGGTCACGATGGTGAACCGCAGGTCACGCATGAGACCCGGCCTCCTTCACCGGAACAGTTTCTCCAGGAAGGGGCCGGGTCCCTCCGCCGGGATCGCGGATCAGGGGAAGGGGAGTCGGTGGACCACGCCACCGACCAGGAAGGCAATGCAGAAAACGGCCGACCAGATGATTGCCGCTTCCCTCCAGCCCCGCTCCCGCCCCACCACCAGAATGGAAGCGATACACGGGACGAACAGGGTTATAGTTACGACGGCGACCAGGATCTGGTGGGGGGACAGGGGCAAGCCGAAGAGGCCGGCCACTCCGAAGTCGCGCCTGATGAAGCCCATGACGAAGGCCCGGGAAGCTTCCGCGGGAAGTCCCAGCCAACCGCTAGTCACCGGTGCGGTCCAGGTCTCGATGAGGGTCAATGCCCCGGTCAGTTGCATGCCGCCCACCAGCAAGGCGCCGAATATGAAGAGGGGCGCCGCATCTTTCAAGAACCCCGCGGACCGCGAGAATGTCTTGCGCAGGACGTTCCCCGCTGCCGGCCAGCGAAGGTGCGGGAGGTCGATCAAGAGGAAGCTGGATTCGCCGGGCAGGATCCGGTTCAGCAAGGCGCCGGCACCCAGGAAGACGGCGCCGACGATCAGCACGTATGCGACGACATAGCGTGCTCCGAGTCCCGCCATCATCGCGGTCACCACGCCAAGCTGAGCGGAACAGGGGATGGCCAGCGCGAGCAAGAACAGGGCGATCCGCCGCTCGCGGGCCGTACCCAGCACGCGCGTAGACATGGAGGCCATGGCCCCGCACCCCAGTCCCAGGATGACGGGTATGACCGCTCGGCCGTTGAGCCCCAGGGAGACGAATGCCCGATCGAGGAGGACGGCCAGGCGGGGCAGGTAGCCAGAGTCCTCCAGAAATGCTATGGCCAGATAAATCGCCGTTACCAGGGGCAGGAGGAGGCCGAACAGGTAGGTAACGGTCATGGTCAGTATGCCGAACTCGCCCAGCAAGAGCTGGCCCACGGGGTTCCCCGGTCGGAACAAGGGACCGAGCAGGGACCGGATGGCCGGCTCATAATAGCCCAGCATGATGGTGTCCTCGGTGAAGCCGACCACCCACTGGGCAACTACAACCCCTATCAGCTGGTAGATCGCGGCCAGCAAGATGACGAGTACGGGGAGCCCGAC
>DOZU01000112.1 GCA_003517845.1 Clostridiales bacterium
CGGTCGAAGAGCAGATTGTAGCGCAAGGGATCGATGTCGGTGATCCCGAGGAGGTATGCGACCAGGCTGCCCGCCACCGAGCCGCGCCCGGGTCCTACGGCGATGCGCCGCTCGCGCGCAAAGCGCACGAAGTCCCATACGATCAGGAAGTACCCCGAGTAACCCATCCGTTTGATGAGTCCGAGTTCCCGGGCCAGGCGCGCCTCCAGCGTCTCATCGCTCCGCGGATACCGGCGGGCCAATCCTTCCCGGCAGAGCTGCTCGAGATAGGAGTCCGCATCGTGACCCTCGGGGACCCGGTACTGGGGGAGCCGGGTTATGCCGAACTCGAACTCCAGGCTGACCCTTTCAGCCACCTCGCGGGTGTTGGCGAGGGCCGCGGGCACCTCGGCGAAGCGGCTGGCCATCTCCTCGGAGGTCTTGAGGTAGAACTCCTGCGTCGGGAAGCGAAGTCGGTCCGGGTCACTCACCGCCTTGAGCGTCTGGATGCACAGCAGGATGTCGTGAGCCCGGGCATCTTCGCGGCGCAGGTAGTGCGAATCATTGGTAGCCACGAGCTTGAGGTCCAGTTCCCGGGCCAGGTCGATGAGCCCGGCGTTGATCATCGTCTGGTCTTCCAGCCCCTGGTCTTGAAGTTCAAGGTAGAAGCCTTCCGGACCATATAGGTCCCGGTAAAAGGCAGCCACCTGCCGAGCGCGCTTGCGGTCGCCGGATCGCAAGCGGCGAGGGAGTTCTCCGGCCACGCAACCGCTCAAGGCCATGATCCCCTCGGTGTGAGCGGCCAACAGCTCCCGGTCAACCCGGGGTCGATAATAGAAACCTTCAAGGAACCCGCGGGACGTAAGTTCGACGAGATTCCGATAACCCACGGAATCTTTGGCCAGCAGGACCAGATGGTAGGGATCGTCGTCCTGGCGGGGAAGGCGATCATGGCGGGTGCGCTGGGCAACGTACACCTCGCAGCCGACGATAGGGCGGATCCCCTCGTGCCGGCAGGCCTTGTAGAAGTCGATGACGCCATGCATGGCCCCATGATCGGTCAGGGCCAGCGCCGGCATCCCCAGTTCCGCCGCGCGACGCGCCAGATCCTCGACGGGGCAGAGCCCATCCAGAAGACTGAAATGCGAGTGCACGTGCAGATGAACGAAATCCTGAACTTGCCTGCTCATCCGCCCTGACCGCCCGCGCTGTCCTCCGGAGGAGTCCCTTCATCCGTCTTCTTGCGCCGCCGTCGAGAGCGCCGGGTCTTGGTGGTCGGCGCCGGGGGCTGGTCACCGGCAGCAGGCGGCTCGTCCACCGCCGGGCGGGGTGCGCGAGGAGGTTGCCACTTGTCCTCCTTGCCCCTTGCCCAGTACTCGACTATCGGCTCGCCGTCGGGCCGTCCCGCCGGAAGACGGACGGAGGGGGCGACAGCGGCGCGGGGTTTTCGCTGGTCCGGCCGCGGACGTTCCTCCCGCTCTCGTTCCGGCTCCCGCTTGGATTCGGGCGGGGCGACCGCGGCCTCGGGCCGCGACTGCGGCTGCTGCTTGGCCCGCGGCCGCCTGCGGGGACTCTTCCCTCCCGCATCGCCGGAGGCATGCTCCTCCTGTTCCAGAGGGCGCGGCTGGGTTGGCCGTGCTGGACTGGGCGACTGCGGCTGCTGCTTGGCCTGCGGCCGCCTGCGGGGACTCTTCCCTCCCGCATCGCCGGAGGCGTGCCCCTCCTGTTCCAGAGGGCGCGGCTGGGTTGGCCGTGCTGGACTGGGCGACCGCCGCCGCGGCCGCCGATCGCCCCGCGGCGATCGCGCTAGCTCGTCCGCTGCGTCCGGCTGGGGTCTAGGGGGTGGTGGCGGTGGCTCTCCGATCTTGCGCAGGACGGCGATGATCCGGCGATGGTAAGGAGGCATGGCAAAGGGTCTCTCGAGGTCGAACCCCTGAAACCATTCGGCTAGCTCGAAAACCCCGGAGACGCCCACCAGGGCCAGAAACTCCTGCGGGTAGATTACCCGCTTGAGGGCGCGCTGTTCGATGACCTGCGCCTGGCCCTGATCCGATACGTCCATTCGCAGCACTTCCGTGACCGTCTGCCGGACCGGGTCGTAGTCCTCCCACTGATTGCCGGTGAAACTCACGCTGACCTCGTCCCGGGTCATCTCCCACCGCTCGGGTAGGCCGAACGGATGGCCCGGGTCGACCACGGTCCCGAAGTCCACCACGTAGATACCACGATTCCCCAGGTGACGGGCGACGCTGTGCAAGTGACCGGTGATGGCGGCGATGTCGACCAAGTACCCGAAGGAATCGGTCATGCAGACAGCGGCGTCGAAACCCCGCCGGGGGAGCTGGAAGTCGCGCATATCGCGGACGAAGACCTCCACGGGCAACTCGGCGAGCGCGGCCTTCTTCCCCAGATAATCCAGCATCTCAGGGGAGATGTCGAGGCCGGCGACCGAGAGGCCCCGGCGGGCGAACTCAAGGGCAAAACGACCACTGCCGCAGGCCACATCGAGCACGGAGCGGACTTCCCCCGGCGCGGCGCGCCGGAAGGCGGCCTGCAAGAAATCGGTCTCGGGTCCCGGTTCCCATCCGAAGGCGACATCGTAATATCTTGGATGCTTGTACACCGAGTGGGCAGTCAACCCACACCCTCCTGTCCAGCTGCTATCCTCGCGTCCTCACGAGCACCTGAGCCCGGGTTGGCGGCCGTGTTCCCGGTTATTCTCCTCCTCACGCGCGGTTCTCCTGCTCGGCTGATAATCCCCGGCATCCCCGGTTAAGCTCACTTCCGGGGGTAACTATGCCGGAAACGCGTACCCTGTGGGTATTGATCCAGGGCGAAGTGTTCCAGGCGGGGCTCAGGTCGACCATCCAGCGGCAGGCCACCCGGCTTGCTCTACGCGGCCATGTGCGGGCACGTCCGGACCGGACCCTCGAACTGGTCGCTTCCGGCCGTGCCGACAGCCTCGAGCGCTTGCTCCGGGACTTGAGAGACAGTCCCGCCGCCGCCGGCTTCGAACGAGTCACCGTCGATTGGACCGATGAAATAGTAGCGGAAGGTCGTTTCACCATCAGTTACGGCGACTGGTAGCACACCCGGCGGCCAACCGGCAGTCGCCACAGCGCGGCTTGCGGGCGCGGCAGACCAGGCGTCCGTGACGGATCAAGTTCAGATGCAGGGGCAGGATCAGATGGGGCGGCACGACAGCAGCGAGGAGTTCCTGCAGGCGGGCGGGAGGGACCTTGGGACCCGCCAGACCCAGGCGCCGCGCCACGCGCAGCACGTGCGTGTCCACGGGAAAGGCCGGCCGCCCCAGGGCGAACAGGAGGACGCAGGCCGCCGTCTTGGGTCCCACGCCCGGTAGACCGAGCAGCCGCCGGTAGGCGCCGTCCGTACTGAGTCCGCGCAGGTCCCCGAGGTCCACCTGTCCCGGCGGGCCGGTCAGTTCCCGCAGGATGGCTATGATGCGGGCCGCCCGCTGCCTGGCCAACCCGGCCGGAGCGATGGCGGCGGCCAGCGCCGTCTCGCCGGCATCCCGGCATGCTTCCCAGGTGGGGAAAGCGTCGCGGAGCGCCGTATAGGCCCGGTCCCGCTGACCGTCGGTGGTCGACTGGGACAGGATGCCCCGTACAAGTTCCGCCAGGGGATCCGCCGGCTCAAGGCTGGGCCGGCCATAAGCTGCCTCGAGAACAGCCGCCAGCGCCGACATGCCTTCGCTCGTGGCGTTCAAGCCAGTCCTCCCGACCGTCCCGGGCGGGAAACCGCGAAGCGACGAAACAGATCTCCCCGTTCCTCGAAGTTGGCGAAACTATCGAAGCTGGCACAGGCCGGCGACAGGAGCACCGTGTCTCCCGGGCGCACTACCCTGGCGATAGCCGGCAACAAGTCGGCGTAAGATGAATGGTACTCCCGCGGGGGCGCGGCCCGTCCCTCCGCCGTCTCCGCCCGCTGAATAGCCTGCTCGATGACAGCCGCGGTCGCGCCGGTGAGGAAGATGTGACGTATGTTCCCTTCCCGGACGATCTTGGCCGCCAACGCATCGAAACCGATCTTCTTATCATATCCCCCCAGGATGAGGAGGATTGGCCCCTGCACGGTGTCCAGGGCCGCCTCGGTGCGATCGGGGGTGGTCGCGATCGAGTCGTTGACGTAGCGGACGCCGCCAACCTGGCGCACCAGTGGCAGCCGGTGGGGTACTCCCCTGAACTGCCTTGC
>DOZU01000068.1 GCA_003517845.1 Clostridiales bacterium
GCCGCGGCCAACGCCAGAGTGCGGCGGATGGTGATTAGGTCGCCGGCGTGTACGCCGCAGGCCACGCTGGCCGAGGTGATCCAGGGCAGGAGCAGTTCCTCCGGTCCCAGCGTCCACCGGCCGAAACCCTCGCCCAGGTCCGCGTTGAGGTCGATGCGACCGGCCATGAGGGATGATTCGCCTATGGACGATCACCGGCCGCGAGTTGCAGCACTACCCGCTCGCCTTCGGCCAGACCTTCCACGATCTCCACCTGCACCCCGTCGGTCGCCCCCGTCACCACGGCGCGCGGGACGGCGGCTCCGGTCTCGTCGGCCACCAGGACATACGTGGCCCCGGGCGCTCCCATCACCGCTTCCCGGGGCAGCAGGATCGTTTCCGGCGGCAGGAGACCATCGAGCACCACGCGCACGGTCATGCCCGCCATGGCGCCCGGCGGCGCCGGATCGATGGTCACTTCGAAGTAGACGCCACCTTCGCCGACCTTCCCCTCGGGGTCGATGGCGGTGACGGCCGCCGGGTAAGTCCCCCCTGGTTTGGCTGTGAGGTGAGCGGTGACCGAGAAGCCCGCCGCGAGTGCGCCGATCTCGGTCTCGGCTATCCGGGCCAGGACCGTCAGCCGCGTGTAATCGACCACGGCAGCCAGCACCTGGCCGCGGGCGACGGGATCGCCCGGACCGACCGCGAAGGTCACCCGCCCCGGTCCCGGCGAGCGAATGGTCAACGCGGTCAGTGCTGCCCTGGTGGCCGCCAACTGCTCGTCCCGGTCGGCCAGTTCAGATACGGCAGCCCTGATCGCGAGCGATTCCTGGGCCTGGAGCGCCGCCAGGTCCCGCCGGGCCCGCTCGAGTTGATGGCTGGTCCTGGCCAGGACGAGCGACAACTCCGGATTCACGAGCCGGGCCAGGAACTGGCCTGAGCGCACCCACTCGCCCTCGCGGACGTATACAGCTTCCACGATCCCGCCGGAGGGCGAAGAGATATCCGCCCTTTCGCGATGGTTGATCTGGCCCCAGGCGACGAGGGCATGCCGGTGCTCGCCATGGTACATGGCACCGCGCACGGTCATGCCCCCCAGGACCGGACCGGGGTTGAACACATGAACGGTCGCCGGGTAAACCCGTCGCTCTCCCTGGACCACTCCGTCACGATCGATGTCCACCACGCGACCGACGAGTTCCCTGCCGATCGCCTCCACGTGCAGCAGAGCCGTGAGGCCCAACTCGACGAAGGGCGCATCCGCCTCGCCCACCATCAGCGTCGCGTGGACGGCCGTATCGTCGAAGATAGTACCCACCACTTCTCCGGCCGCCACTTCCTGGCCGGAGCGGACCAGGTCCCAGACCGCGAGGGGGCCGGCCCGAGGCGCCCGCATCAGGAGCCGCCGCTCCATTCCCTGCAGCCGCTCCTGCTCCATCGCCAGCTCCGTGATGAGCAACCGGATCGGCTCAGGATCGACCGCTGCCCTCAATTCCTCCACCCGGAGCCGGGCCAGTTCGACCTGGCGTTCGAGATGCCCGAGCGTCAGGGCCAACTGGGTACTGGCGAGATCCATCAGCACCTGGCCCTGCCTCACGGTCGTGCCGGCCGGAGCGATAACCGAGCTTACCAGGCCATCGACCGGGCTCTTGAGCTGATGGCGGACGGGCGCCACGACCCGTCCTTCGGCTTCGACGGCCGGCCGGAGGCGGCCGAGGACGGCAATGGTAGTAGGGGCAGGCGGGTCAGTCGGAGCCGGCGGTCGGGCGCAAGCTACGATCAGCGTGAACGCCAGCCCGGAAAAAGCGACACCATGTGCCAGACGTCGGCGCGCCCTGAGCATCATGGAGTCGGTACTTCTAGGTCCGCCGGCGGAAACCTCCAGACTCCGGTCGGGTTCAGACCCTCTCGCCCGGGGGAACGTGGCGGTAGACGGTCTCCAGTTGCGACTTGGCCCGATGCCGCTGAAGGGCCAAGTCGATCAGACTGGTCAGCAGGTCCGAGTAGTTGAGCCCGGTGGCTTCCCAGAGTCGCGGGTACATACTGATGGGGGTGAAGCCGGGGATCGTATTCAGTTCGTTAATGACCACCCGGCGTGAGTCCAGGCCCACGAAGAAATCCACTCGAGCCATACCCCATACTTCGAGTACCTGGAAGGCCAGGACGGCCATCGCTTGCACCTGCCGGCTCACTTGCTCGGGGAGGTCGGCGGGGACGATCAAGGCCGAGGTCCCATCGACATACTTGGCCTGATAATCGTAGAACTCCCGGGAGGGCACTATTTCGCCGCACACCGAAGCCTGGGGCTCCTCGTCTCCCAGCACGCTCACTTCGATCTCCCGACCGTCTACTGCCTCCTCCACCAAGACCTTGGGATCGTAGCGAAAGGCCATTTCCATGGCCGACGCCAGGTCTTCGGGTCGTTTGACCTTGGTGATGCCGATAGACGAACCGAGGTTAGCCGGTTTGACGAAGCAGGGATAGCCCGGGTGGACGGGGACCGCGGCCGCAATCCGCCCCGGATGGCGCTTCCAGGCGGAAGCCCTGACCACGAGATGCTCGGCCACCGGCATTCCCCGGCCGGCAAGGAGGGCCTTCTGCACCGCCTTGTCCATGCCGAGAGCCGACCCGAGGACTCCCGCACCCACGTAGGGCACGTCGGCCAACTCCAAGAGACCCTGGATCGTCCCGTCTTCTCCATAGGGGCCATGCAGCACGGGAAAGACCACGTCCAAGGGCCGCGATACGCCGGCTCGTTCCAGGGACACCAGCCCCTGGCCGCCAGGCTCTCCCAGCAAGGCGACCGCTTCCCCGCTCAGGTCGGTGCTGCCGGCGTCCAGGGCGCGCAGGGCATCGCCGGCCAGGAGCCAGCGGCCTTCGCGGGTGATACAGATCGGCACCGCGACGAACCGGTTCGGATCGAGCGCCCGCAAAACCGACCTGGCCGAAACCAGGGAGACCTCATGTTCCCCTGACCTGCCGCCAAAGACCACCCCTACCCGCAACTTGTCGGCCATCCCCAGCCTCCTGCTAACCCTCCGGACCAAAGGCATCCACGACTCGCCGGAAGATGCTCTTCCCCGTCGCCCGCTGATCATCTCCGGCCGCCCGGGCGAACTCCTCCAGCAACTCACGCTGGCGGCCACTCAGCCGCCGCGAGACGACAACCTTGACCCTCACGTGCAGATCGCCGCGGGCGCTGCCGCCCCGGGCCGGCATCCCCTTGCCGCGCAATCGGAAGTTGGCGCCCGGCTGAGTCCCCGGAGGGACGGACAGCTTGACCTCGCCATCCAGCGTCGGCACGGCGATTTCCGTGCCAAGGGCCGCGGCTGCCATGTCCAGCTGGGCTTCGCAGTGAAGATCGCGCCCGCGCCTCGTGAACACGGAGTGGGGTCGGATCCTTATCACCACGTACATGTCACCGGAAGGTGCGCCACGCGAACCCGCAGGGCCTTCTCCGGCCAAGCGCAGCCGATCCCCGTCTTCCACCCCCGGCGGGATCCGGACCCGGATCTTTCGGTGCCGCACGACCCGACCGGCTCCCCGACAATCAGGGCAGGGATCCTCCACAATCGTACCCTCGCCCCGACAACGATCGCAGGCCTGCAGGCTCACAAACCTGCCGAGGAAAGTGTTCTGAACCGCTTCGACGCGACCACGACCGCCACACCGGGGACACTTGCGGGGCGGACTGCCGATCCGCGCCCCGCTGCCGCCGCAGATCGGGCATTTCTCCTCGCGGTCGACCTCAATCTCGGCTTCGGTAACGCTCAGAGCCTGCTCGAGGTCGATCAGGAGTTCATATACCTGATCGCGCCCCCGGCGGCTCGTGGTCGGGCTTTCACCGAAGAAAGCCTCAAACAGGTCCCCCAGGCCGGAGAAAGGATCGAACCCGGGCCCCGGTCCGGCTCCCTGCCCCGCACCCGCGGCGACATGTCCGAACCGGTCGTAGCGCTGCCGTTTCTCGGCGTCCCCCAGCACTTCATAGGCCTCGTTGATCGCCTTGAACCGCTCCTCAGCGGTAGGATCACCGGGGTTGACGTCCGGATGGTACTTGCGGGCGAGTTCTCGGAACGCCTTCTTGATGTCGTTCTGGCTCGCGTCCCGGGGTACCCCGAGCAGCTCGTAGTAATCGCGCTTCTCCCCGGTGGACATGGTAACCGACCTCCGGCGCGAGTCTCCCTCTCAAAATGAGCGTCCTGGCTAGGCGAGTCTCCGCCGGAGCAGTTCGCGCCCAAGCAACTCCTTCACGGCGGCGATCAACCCGACCACGTGGGAGTAGCGCATG
>DOZU01000027.1 GCA_003517845.1 Clostridiales bacterium
GACGGCTAGCACCCCGTGGCCGTACCCATCGGGCATCACGACGGCGGTCAACGCCGCGCCGGGACGGGTGGAGCCTCTCAGTGCCCGGATGTTTCCGGCCAGGACCTCCAGATCCACCTCAGCCCGGGTTGGCCGGAGCGATGCCGCACCCTCCATCCTCCTCACCTCCCATCGGCGCAGTCTGCCGATAGACTCAGTGCCGCTCGGGCTGCCGGCAGCTCGCCCAGCAAGTCCCCGGCGATCGCCCCGGCTTCGCCCAGCCGGGCCCGGACTCGGTCCCCGGCGGAGCGATGGAGGTACACACCCAGGGCTGCGGCTTGCGGTCCGGACAGGCCCTGAGCCAGGAGCCCGGCGATGGCGCCTGCCAGTACGTCGCCGCTCCCTGCCGTCGCCAGGGCCGGATTGCCGCCCGGGTCGAGCCAGGCGTCTCCCTCTCCGGCCGCCACCACGGTACCCGCTCCCTTGAGCACCACCGTAGTCCGCCAGTTCCGGGCCGCCTCCCGCGCCTGGCCCAGCCGGTCGGCCTGGATGAGGGCAACCTCGCGGTCCAGCAGGCGCGCCATCTCCCCCGGATGGGGGGTGAGCACGACCCGGGGGCCAAGGCAGGCCTCCTTCTCACGGGAGGTAAATCCGCTCAGGATGGTCAGGGCGTCGGCGTCGACCACGACCGGGCAAGGAGACCTGGTGAGCAGGACCGTCACCAGGTTGGCGAGGCCGGGACCGTGGCCCATCCCCGGCCCGATCGCGATGGCCGCGGGATGACGATCGAGCAGGCGGTCCAGCCACTCCCGGCTATCGGCCGGCCATTGCCCGCCGGAACCCACGGCGATCGTCATCAGCTCCGGGGCTGTCGCCACCGCCGCCAAGTCGAAGGGTGAGGGCAGGACGACGGTGACCAGTCCCGCTCCGGCCCGCAATGCTCCCCGGCCGGCCAAGATCGGCGCCCCGGCCATCCCCGTCGAACCGCCCACGATGACTACATGGCCGAACGTTCCCTTGTGACCCCAGGGCGGGCGGGATGGCAACATGCCCCGGGCCAGGTCCGGGGAGAGCAGTCGCGTGGCCGGGCGCCAGCGCTCCAGGACCGGACCGGGCAGCGAAATGTCCACCAGCCTTATAGCTCCGGCGGACTCGGCGCCAGGATACAGGTAGAGGCCCGGCTTGGCCAGCCCGAAGGTGGCGGTGACGGTCGCCCGCACCCATACCCCCGGGAGCTGCCCCGTATCGGATTGCAGACCGGACGGGACGTCCAGCGCGAGGACCGGTTGCCGGCAGGCGCGGATGGCGGCTATGGCGTCCGCGATCGCCCCCCGTGGCGCGCCCTGGAGCCCCGTGCCCAGCAACCCGTCGACCACCAGCGCCGCATTCGCGGCCACCTGCTCGAACTGCCCGGGACCGGCAGCATCGATGATCTCCACTCCCGACCCGGCAGCAGCGACCAGATTCTGGCGCGCGATCCCACGGGGCGGCCCGCCTACGAGGAACGCGGTGAGTTGGTGTCCAGACCCGGCCAGATGCCTGGCCACGACCAGCGCATCACCGCCGTTGTTGCCCGGCCCGGCGAATACTGCCACCCGGGAGCCGACCGCCGGCAGCAGGGAACGGGCGACCTGCGCCGCCCCCGCCCCCGCGTTCTCCATGAGGATCAGTTCGGCCAGGCCCGCCTCCTCGGTCGCGGCCCGTTCCAGTCGCCGCATTTCCGCAGCGGTGGCTAGGTACACCGCATCATCCCTCCTCAGCCATCGCCAGCACGATGGCCATGGCCAGGCCGCGAGTGTGGGTGATGGAGACGGCGAAGCGGTCTATGCCCCGCCGGCAGGCCTCCTCGGACAACCGGCCCTTGAGCCGCACGACCGGGGCGCCCAGACTGTCCCGGCCCACCTCGATGTCTCGCCAGTTGCCGAGGCGTAAGCCGATGCCCATCGCCTTGAGCACAGCTTCCTTCGCCGCCAGGCGCCCGGCGAGGCGGTGAGCCTGACCCCGGCAAAGCCGCAACTCGGCCGGCGTGAAGACCCGGTCGAGAAAGCGATCGCCCCACCGCGCGATCAAGGTCGCGACCCGGTCCACTTCCACCAGGTCCAACCCCACTCCCCGGGGCGCACCGGCATCAACCATCAACCGCCGGCCTTCGCCCCGCGCATCGGCACCCGGCCGCGGCGCTCATTCCACCGTGACGCTCTTGGCCAGGTTGCGTGGCTTGTCAACATCGCACCCCCGAGCCGCCGCGGCATGGTAGGCCAGTAGCTGCAAGGGCAAGACGCTGAGGATCGGCGTCAACAGGCTGTCCACGCGCGGGATGGTTATGAGTTCGTCCAGGTGCCGGGCAAACTCCTCCTCCTCGTCGCCGGCGAGGACGATGCCGATGACCCTGGCTCCCCTGGCCTTCACTTCGGCGATGTTCGAGGCCATCTTCTCCTGAAGTCCCCGCTGGGTGGCCAGCGCGATCACGGGAATCCCCGGGACGATCAGGGCCAGCGTCCCATGTTTCAGTTCGCCGGCGGGATAAGCCTCGGCGTGGATGTACGAGAGTTCTTTGAGCTTGAGCTGTCCTTCAAGGGCCACTGCGTAATCGAGCCCCCGGCCGATGAAGAATACATCATCCCATTGCTCCCAGCTTTGGGCAACTGCCGCTAGCGGCGCGGATGCTTCCAGCACCTCGCCGGCCAACCGGGGCAAGCTGGCCAGGCCGTCCCGATAGCCGGCCAGTTCGGGCTTTGTCAGGCACCCCCTGAGTTCTCCCAGCTTGAGGGCAAGGAGGGTCAGGACCAGGAGCTGAGTGATGTAAGCTTTCGTGGAGGCCACGGCAATCTCGGGGCCCGCCCGGGTGTAGATGACGGTATCCGCTTCGCGGGAAATGGAACTGCCCATTACGTTGGTGACCGCCAGCGTCCTCGCGCCCCGGCGACGCCACTCCCGTAACGCTTCCAGCGTATCTGCGGTCTCTCCCGACTGGCTGACCAATATCGCCAGGTCGCCCGGTCGCATCACCGGGTCCCGGTAGCGAAACTCCGAGGCGACATCGATCTCCGCCGGCAGGCGGGCCCAGCGCTCCAGCAGGTACTTGCCTACCAGGCTGGCGTTGCAAGCCGTACCGCAAGCCGTCATGAATACCCGGCTCAGGGAGCGCGCTCCCTCGGCGTCAATCGGCAACTCGTCCAGATTCACCGTGTCGCCGGGCCCAAGGCGCCCGGCCAGCGTGTCGGCCAAAGCTCGCGGCTGTTCGTGGATCTCCTTCAACATGAAGTGAGGATAACCGCCCCGCTCGGCGTGCTGGGGGTCCCACGGGACGGTGAACACGGTCTTGGCGACGGGTCGGCGGCCCCGATCCTGAATCCGAACCTCGCTGGGGGTCAGGACGGCCACTTCCCCGTCGTCCAGGATGAAGGTGTTACGGGTCAGGCTCAGGATGGCCGGGATGTCGGAAGCGAGGTAGTTCTCGCCATCGCCAAGGCCTACGACCAGGGGGCTGCCCTGGCGGGCGGCGACGATCACGCTCGGCTCGCGAACCGAAGCCACGGCCAAGGCGAAAGAGCCGCGAAGGCGGCCCGCCACCCGGTGGACCGCTGTCTCTAGCGAGCCATCGTATTCCTCTTCCAGCAAGTGAGGCACGACCTCAGTGTCGGTCTCCGACCGGAACCGGTGACCCCGGGCCAGCAGTCCCTTTTTGAGCGACAGGTAGTTCTCAATTATGCCGTTATGAGCCACGGCCAAGGTGCCGGAGCAGTCGAGATGCGGATGGGCGTTGTCCTCCGAGGGGACGCCGTGCGTTGCCCAGCGGGTATGACCGATTCCCGTAGTCCCGATCAGCAATTCGGTGCCGGCGAGCTTGGCCTGCAAGCGATCGAGCTTCCCCTCCGCTCGGGCCAGGGCCAGCCTCCCGTCCTGAAACACCGCCACTCCGGCGGAGTCGTAACCGCGGTACTCCAGACGGCGAAGCCCGTCGAGCAAGACGGGCAGGCAAGCCCGGCCACCAACATAACCGACAATGCCGCACATTCCATGGTCTTCCTTTCATCGAGCGGTCTCTTCCCTGAAGCCGTGAAAACACAAAACCGCGTCCCCGTAGCCGGAGAGCGCGGCGGGAAAGGACCGCACGCCATGGGCTGCGTCCCCCCACCCGGGCCCCCTTGTACCCTCAGTCACCTGGGGTTTTGCTGGGCCCTCTGACGGTCGTGGGCAACCGCCGGTCACCCGCCGATGATCCGAGATCCCGGTCCTCGTCAACTCCCTCCCGGGAGTCCTGGCGCCTTACTGTGACTTTCCATGTTGCCGACGCATCACGTTGCGACCCGATCCCACCCTTGCTCTTGCCGGTAGCCTCCCGCCTTCACCCCTCTCCCTATGCCCCGGGTCCGCCAAACTCCCGGGCGATATACGCCGCGATCTCCCGCGCCACCGTTTCGACCAGTTCCGAGTCTTCTCCTTCCGCCATCACCCGGACCACCGGCTCGGTACCGGAAGGCCGTAATACCACGCGGCCATTCGGCCCCAGCCGGCCCCGCGCCGCTCCCACCATCCTGGCCAGTCCCGCATTGCTTTCCAGGGAGTCCACCGGCCGAGCGGGCACGTTGACCAGGATCTGCGGGTATTTCACCATGCGCGCCGCCAACCGCGACAGCGGCCATCCGGACTCGACCATCACCGCGAGCAGCCGCAAGGTTGTCAGGAGACCGTCGCCGGTGGTGGCGGCGTCCAGGAAGATGATGTGTCCCGATTGTTCGCCTCCCAGTACCAACTCCTCTCGCACCATGGCTTCCAGGATATGGCGATCGCCGACCGGAGTGCGGAGGACCCGGCCGCCCGCGGAACGAAAAGCCACTTCCAGCCCGAGATTGGTCATCACCGTCCCCACGATCGCCCGCCCGGGCAACCGATCCTGGTCCAGGAGATGCAGCCCGCAAGCTGCGAGGATCTGGTCGCCGTCCACCTCCCGCCCGTGCTCGTCGGCGGCAATTGCCCGGTCGCCGTCGCCGTCATAGGCGATTCCGGCGACCGCCCCAGTTTCCCTGACGGCCTGCATCAGTCCCGCCGGGTGGGTGGACCCGCAGCCCACGTTGATGTTCAGCCCGTCCGGGTCGGCGTTGAGCAGGGTCACCCGGGCGCCTACGCGCTCCAGGAGTTCGGGGGCCAGCCGGTACGTGGCACCGTTCCCGGCGTCCACCACGATCCGCATTCCGTCCAGGCGGACCGGAGTTGAGCGCACCAGGTAGTCCAGGTATTGCTCCACCAGCGCGGGCGCCGGGTGCAGCCGGCCCACCCCCGCCCCGGTGGGCCTCGGGAGGTCATCGCGTTCCCTGAGCGCCAGATCGGAGACGGCCGTCTCGGCCTCCACGGTCAGCTTGTGGCCGTTACGGGAGAAGAGCTTGAGGCCATTGTCTTCCACGGGGTTGTGGGAGGCCGAGATCACCGCCCCGCCTGCCGCATTCATATGGCGGGTCAGGAAGGCGATGCCCGGCGTGGACACGACCCCGACGGCGAGGACATCGGCTCCCGCGGAGAGAATCCCGCTCACCAGAGCCGCTTCGAGCAAGTCGCCGGATATGCGGGTGTCGCGTCCTACCAGGATCCGGGGCCGGCTCACACCGGGACTCAGCTGGATGGCCGCAGCCCGCCCCAGGCGATACACGAGTTCCGGGGTCAAGTCGCGGTTGGCCACTCCCCGCACCCCGTCCGTCCCGAACAGAGTCGTCATCGACCAGCCTCCACGGTTGCAGGATCAGGATATGCAGCTTCCGGGTTTGAATTCGACTCGCCGTCCAGGGCGCGGCCGCCAGGGGCCGGGCGGATGATCACGCTTACCGTGACCCGGGGCGGCTCGACGCGATACGCCCCGGCCGGCGGTTCCAGGTCGACTTCGCGGCTGAATGACTCACGGGCGCCTTCGATGACGACGGGAGCGGTGAACACCCACCTGAGGTCCTGCAGGGCGGTCGGGCCGGCGCGCACCCCCGCCTCCGCCGGATCGGAGGCCACCTCCGCCAGTTCGAAGCCGGGAGCGGGGACGCCCTCCAGGCGTACGTGGACGGGGAGGGACACGGGGTCAGGCAGGCGGAACACGCTCACCATGACCTGGGCGGTCGCCGGCGACACGACGACCCCCGGGACCGGTCGCCCACCCGTGGCCACCACCCGCAAGGGGGACTCACGGCGGATGTCGCCGGTGGCGCCGGCGACGCTCACCTCGGCTACAGCCTGCACCACGTAATCAACCGCCGAGGATGGCCCGACGACAACGGCGGTCGCCGGGGAGACCCTCACTTCGCCGAGGGCGTGGTCGAGGCTGGGCGCCCCGCGGATCGCGACCCGCACCGGCACCTCTCTCTCGACCATGGGTTCGAGTTCCACATCGGCGGTAGAGGCCGACATCCATGTGACCTCGATGCCCCGCGGGTGGCTGACCCGGATGGGGTGAGCCGCGGACCCCGCGGCAACCCCCGACAGGTCCACTCGCACGTCGAAGTCCTCCGCCACGGTGGCTCGCAGGCTGCTCGCCCTGCCGCGCGCCACCAGGTCCACGCTGGCCGGCAGGCTCGCGACCACCGCCAGGCCGGCGTCAACCGCGCTCAGACGAACGGGGAGACCAGCGTACGTGCGCTCCTGCACGGGATCGCGGTAGCCGACCGCCTGGAGCCACAGCAGGAAGGCGCTGGTCACCGCCAGCAGCTTCAGACCGGCATCGCTCTCCAGCCACGAGACCGGGGACCATCGGGTGCGCCGCTCAGGCACTGGTCATCCCCTCCCTGGCCGGCGCGGGCTACGATTGACGCGGAATCCCGCTGCAGGGCTTGTCCGTAGCCGGGCGATCAGCGTCTCCTCGAAAGAGGACAGATCCAGATGCCGCATGAGCTTGCCCTCGTGAGCCACCGATACATCGCCCGTCTCCTCGGACACCACGGCCACCACCGCATCCGATTGCTCGGTGACGCCGAGCGCAGCCCGGTGGCGTGTACCGAGGTCCCTGGCCATATTGTCGGCATCGCTCAGCGGCAAGAAGCATCCCGCCGCCACCACCCGGTCGCCGCGAATGATGGCCGCCCCGTCGTGCAAAGGAGTGGCGGGCACGAACAGATTGACCAGGAACTCGGCGGACACCAGACCGTCGATCCGCTTGCCGGTCTCGATGATCTCCTTCAGGCCGGTCTCCCGTTCGATCACGATGATGGCTCCGGTCTTGCTCCGGCTCAGGCTGTCCACGGCCCGGATGACCTCGCCGATCAGGTCCCTGAGTTCCCGTTCGCCGAGCGAGGAAGGGGGTGCGGCCAGGAGCCTGCCCCGGCCGAGTTGCTCCAGGATACGGCGGAGTTCGGGCTGGAACACCACCAGCAAGGCGAAGATCAGCCATAGCTGGAACTGCTCGAGGAGCCAGTGAACGGTGTACAGGCGGAGCCAACCGCTGACCGGAGTCGCGACCACCAGCAGCAGTACTCCTCGCACCAGCGATACGGCCCGGGTCCCCCGGATGAGCATGAACAGACGATAGAGGACGAAGGCCACCAGGGCCACGTCGATCACCGCGAGGAACAGATCGAGGGCTCCCCTGCCGGCGACGATCGATAGCAGCGCCGCCACCTCACCCTGGCGGCCGTCAGGAACGGCCGATGATGTATCGCAATGGGTCGACCTCGTCCCGCAGGATCTCCAGTTCGGAGGGTTCGGGAGGCCGGCTTACCTTCACCTCGTGAGCCCATCCGGGCTCGAACCCGGTGGCAGCCATGATCATGTCCCGGGTCACCCCCGGGTGCATGCTCTCCACCTGCATGCGGAGCGTATCGGGGTGGAAGCCGAACACCGCCAGCTGGGTGATCACCTTGTACGGGCCGGTTCCCGGCGGCAGGCCCGCCCGCTCCCGCGCGCCCGGCCCGGTGAGATAACCCGGCGTGGTCATGAAGTCGAGTTTGGCGACGAATCGTCGTGGATCCTGGGGCGCGATCATCATCGTCCGCCAGCACAGGGAAGCGAGGTCGTTAGCCCCGCCGCTGCCGGGCATGCGCACCCGGGGCTTCTCCCAGTCGCCGATGCAGGTGGAATTGAGGTTGCCATACATGTCGATTTGGGCCCCGCCGAGGAAGGTATAATCCACCATGCCCCGCTGGCAGGCCTCCATGATCTCCGGCATGCTGGCGGCGGCCAGCCCTTTGAAGAAGGTGCGGGAGTCCCCGACCGAAATCGGCATCGAGGGCAGCAGCGGCCCCATGCCCCCGGCTTCGAACAAGACCATCAAGTTGGGGGCGGCGGTGCGCTGGGCCAGCATGGCGGCCGCGCACGGCGCTCCGGTGCCCACTACCACCGTGCTGCCATCCTCGAGATAGCGCGCAGCCAAGCAGATCATGAGTTCCATGGCGCCATAGGACCGGTCTCCAGCCGTCACGGGAGGTCCCCCCCTCGACCGGGGAAATGCTCCATCCATCGGAGTTCCTGCAAGCGCCGCAGGCCGCCGCATCGTTCGATGTAGGCGGGGAAGTCCGGCGTCTCGAGGATATAATAGCGCAGGAATTCGGCGAAGGCAGTCGGGTCTTCCTCCGCCTTCAACCATGCCTGCAAGTGGTCCTCGTCGGAGAAGTACTCGTAAGCCGTATTCCCCGGGTAGCCGCCATAGGGCGCCTCCACCACCGCATCCACGCAGAAGTAAGGGATCATCGTGCGGGCCGGCTCCCGGCGGATCTCTTCATTGGCGATGATTCGTTCGGCGCTCACGATCACCCGCTTGGCGGCTCTCGCCACATCGACATCGGACACCAGGATCCCGTCAATCTGGCAGTTCCCGTAAACATCGGCGCGGTGAACGTGGATCAAAGCCACGTCCGGGAACAGCGCGGGCAAGGCGGCCAAGCGTATGCCGGTGAAGGGACAGGTTATCTCGCGGGCGGCGCTCCGCCGGGCGGTATCGGTCCCGAACATCACCCGCGCCGGCAGGAACGGCACCCCCATCGCCGCCGCCCGATAGCGCCAGGCAAGGGCGCCGTTGCTCCACTCGGTCACCGCCACGCGGCCCGATTCGAAGATCCGGCGCGCGTTGCGGGACAGGCCACGAGCTTCCAGTCCTACCACGTAGGCGACATCACAGCGATCAAAGCAGTTCCCGGCCGCGAGGATCTGGCAGTCGTGGGTCGCGGTATGGCCGGAGAGGCCGAGTTGCTTTCGACCTTGACGGACTACTTCGTGGAGTAAGATAGTGGGAATCCGGTCGACGCCGAATCCCCCCACCGCCAGGTAATCCCCATCCTGCACCAGGCGCGCCACCGCCTCGCGGGCGGTAGTCAGCTTACTCGTCATCCGCCGGGACTTATTGCGGAAAAACTCCCGGGCCGCATTCACATCCGGCGACATGAACAGGCGGCTATCCCCCGGCAGACCCCCACACCGGCAGTCTCCCGCACTGCCTGCCGAAACCCTATTCTCCTCCAAGTACCCCTACCCCCTCGGCGAACGCGATCCGCTCCTCCCAGCACGTATCGGTCTCGGCGGCGGCAGTCGGCGCCGCCTCCGCTCCCTCCGCCGCCAGACCACCGTCGCAACTACGCTATCATTATAGCGCGATCACCAGCGCCGCAACGCTCAGGATCAGGCCGCTCCAGAGCAACACCAGCGTGGTATACCCCATGATATCCCTTGCCCTGAGGCCGGCCAGACCCAGCAACGGCAGGGCCCAGAACGGCTGGATCATGTTGGTCCACTGGTCGCCCCATGCCACCATCATGGCCGTCCTGACCGGATCCACGCCGATCTGCTGGGCCGCGGTGACGCTGATCGCTCCCTGAGCCGCCCACTGTCCACCGCCCGAGGGGATGAACACGTTGATGAGGCCGGCGGCCCAGAACTGCAGCATGTAAAAGGTACTGGTGTTGGAGATCGCCACGAACCAGCCGGCGATGACGGCGACGAGGCCCGTCCCCATCATGATCCCCATGATTCCCCCGTACACGGGGAACTGCAGGGCGATGCCGCCCGCGCCCCGGATGGCCTTCTCGACGGCGCGAACGTAGCCGATGGGCGTGCCGTGCAGGATCATGCCGGTGAACAAGAACAGGCCGATCACGATATTGAGGTCCAGGGCGAAGCCCCTGGTCGCGAAGTGGTTGACGAGATACACTACGCCGAGCAGGCAGAAGACGTAGTTGATCAGCCGGCTGTTCTCGGTCTTCTCGGCCCAGGTCTTCGGGACGAATTCGCGCTTCCGCTTCTCCTCGTCCTCCTCGTCCTTCTGGCTCCGAGCGATCGCGTCGGGGTCGAGGACTTTGGCCTGATCGGGCGAGGGCACGGCCTTGGCGAGGATGAACGGCAGCGTGAAGATGATGAGCACGGCGGGGATCAGGTTCCAGGGGGCGAACACGGTCTGCCCGACCGGCACGACCATCCCGGCCACTCTCTCGAGGTGGTTGGCCGGGTTGCCGGCCATCGCCACCACCAGCGGCACGGAACCCGACATCCCCTGATGCCATACGACGAACCCGCCATAAGCGGCGGCTATGAGCAGCGG
>DOZU01000005.1 GCA_003517845.1 Clostridiales bacterium
ACCTTGGTTCCCGGGCAGGTATCGGTGCCGATGCCACTATACCAGGCAGCCCCCCGGTTGATGATCGGGGGTATGTTGGCCAGGGTCTCGACGTTGTTGATCACCGTGGGTCGGCCGAACAGGCCCGACTCGGTCGGGTAAGGAGGCTTGATCCGCGGTTCGCCCCGCTTGCCCTCCAAGGACTCAAACAGCGCCGTCTCCTCACCGCAGACGTAAGCCCCCGCGCCGAACCTGACTTCCACGTCGAAATTGAACCCGGAGTTGAAGATGTTCTCGCCGAGCAGCCCCAACTCGCGGGCGCTCCGGATCGAATGCTCGAGCCGGCTGATGGACAGTCCGTACTCCCCGCGGATGTAGATGTAGCCCTGCCGGGCCCCGATAGCAAAGCCGCAGATGGCCATCCCTTCCAGAATCCGGTGAGGGTCGCCTTCCAGGATGAGCCGGTCCTTGAAGGTACCCGGCTCCCCTTCGTCGGCGTTGCATACCACATACCTGACGGGTCCCGGCGCCCTTGCGCCGAACTCCCATTTCAGGCCGGTAGGGAACCCGGCCCCACCGCGGCCCCGCAACCCGGAAGCTTTGACTTCCGTCACGACCGCGGCCGGATCTCCGTCGAGGACCCTGGCCAAAGCGCTGTAGCCGCCGTGTCCGATGTACTCCTCAAGGGAATCGGGATCGATGACCCCGCAGTTGTCGAGCACGACCCGCACTTGTTTGCGGAAATAGCTGAGTTCGGGCACGGTCTGTACGGCAACCGGCCTGGTCGCCTCCCGATACATGAGCCGCTCCACTCGCCGCCCCTTCAGGAGGTGATTTCCGACCAGTTCGGGAACATCCTCGCCCGTGACCCGACAGTACAGGACCCCTTCGGGATACACGACGATCGTCGGCCCCTGTTCGCACAGCCCGAAGCACCCGGTCTCCACGACCTTTACCTCGCCGCCGAGACCCCGCCCGATGATTTCCCTGGTAAGGGCTTCGCGTACGGCCCGGTGGCCCTTGATCGAGCAGTTGCTGCCCGCGCACACCAGGACATGCGCCCGGTACAGGTGCATGCTGACTTCCCCCTTTTTCCCGCTCACGCCATAGTCACCGGTGGGAGGCCAGAATCGCGGCCACGGCTTCCGGTCGCACGTTGCCGTATACCTGGTCATCGATCATCAGTGCGGGAGCGACGCCGCATATGCCAAGACAGGAGACGAGTTCCAGGCCCCACTCCCCGTCCTGCGTATCTTCGCCGGGGGCAATGCCCAGTTCACGCTGGATGGCTTCGAGCACCGATGCCGCCCCCTGAACATGGCACGGCGCGTTCTCGCATAGCCGGACCATGTGCCGGCCGCGAGGGCGAGTGTTGAAGAGGGTGTAGAAAGTGGCCACCCCCCAGATCTGACTCACCGGAATGCCCAGGGCCTGAGCCACGGGCTTGAAGGTTGCCTCGGGCAGGTAACCGAAGCTACTTTGGATCTCGGTGAGGATGGCAAGCAGGGCCCCCGGCCGGTCCCGGTGCCGGAGGATGACCGCGTCGACCTCCTTGAGGCGTGCTTCCCTGAGCTGAGAAGACAGCTGCTCCAGAGCCATCGGCATAGCAACGTACCCCCGATCCGCCGCGTGACTGCCCGTCCGACCGAAGGGCGGACGGGTTTCATGACCTCTTATCGCCGAGCGGCTACTACCCATTCGCCCACCACCACATCGTTCACCACGTGCTGGGCGACGATCCGCCGGGCGCGATCGCCGCTGACCTGGCCGTAGGTGACGGCAGGCCGTCCCGGCTTCTCGACGGTCAGCATCGGTTCTTGCTCGCACAGGCCGATGCAGCCGGTCTGAGTCACGGTTACCCCGGTGAGCGACCTGCCCGCCAATTCCTCGAGGACTGCGGTCATCACCTCACGTGCGCCGGCAGCTATACCACAGGTGCCCATGGCCACCACGATCTTGACCGGCTGCTCCCCTTCCCGGATCCTCATCGCCTCTTGGGCCCGCTTGCGAATTCGTTCGAGTTCCTCCAGTGACTTCATCGCGACTCCCTCCTTCCCGGGTAAAGACTCCTCGGCTGGTAACGAGTGTGCAACAGCTCATGCGACCGATGACCCAGCGGTTCCCCCAGGAACTCCTCGTAAAGAGCCTGTACCGCCGGATTCTCGTGCGACTTGCGGAGGGCCATGCGTTCGTCCACGGTATAAATGGCATCCATCCTGCGTTGCCGGATATCAGCATCGGTGGGAATAGACTGGCCGCCTCCGCCGATGCAGCCGCCGGGACAGCACATGACCTCAATGAAGTGGTAGTCGACCTCGCCCTGGACAACGAGTTCCACCAGCCGGCGGGCGTTGCCCAGACCGTGGGCCACCGCGGCTTTCAGCGTCAAGCCGTCCAGGGCCACCGAGACCTCCTTGATGCCATCCAGGCCGCGGACGGCCTCGATGTTGAGGCTTTCGAGCGGCCTCCCGGTGATCACCTCGTAGGCGGTGCGCAGAGCTGCTTCCATCACGCCTCCGGTGGCGCCGAAGATAGCGGCGGCTCCGGTGGAGATGCCCAGCGGATGATCGTAGTCCTCTTCCGGCAAGCTGGAGAAGTCGATTCCCGCTTCACGCAGCATGCGACCCAGTTCTCGGGTGGTCAGGACCGCGTCGACATCGCGACTGCCGGCGGCGTTCATCTCCGGTCGGGCGGCCTCGAACTTTTTCGCCGTGCACGGCATGATCGATACCACGTAGACCTTCTCGGGAGGAATGCCCATTTTCTCGGCATAGTAGGTCTTGGCCAGGGCTCCAAACATCTGTTGCGGCGACTTACAGGTCGAGAGGTTAGGCAGCAGCTTCGGGTAGAAGTGTTCGACGAACTTGATCCAGCCAGGGCTGCATGATGTGAACAGGGGCAGTGCCCCGCCTTCCTTGATCCGGCGGATCAACTCATGGCCCTCTTCCATGATCGTCAGGTCGGCCGTGAAGTCCGTATCGAACACGCGGTCGAAACCCAGCCGGCGGAGCGCGGCCACCAGCTGGCCGGTGACGACGCTGCCGGGTTCCATCCCAAACTCCTCGCCGATGGAAACGCGGGTGGCGGGAGCTGTCTGGACGACGACGTGCCGCTCCGGGTCGGCCAAGGCGGACCACACCTCATCAACCTGGTCGCGCTCGTGAATCGCTCCCGTCGGGCACACGAGCGAGCACTGTCCGCACAGCACGCAAGCCACTTCGCCCAGGGGAAGATGGAACGCGGGCGCGACCACAGTATCGAAACCCCGCTCCATCGTCTGAATGGCGTGCACGCCCTGCACTTTCTGGCACACGGCGACGCACCGGCGACACAGGACGCACTTGGCCGGATTCCGAGCAAGGGAAGGCGTCGACCAGTCGGCGGGATGCCGGCTCATCTTGCCCTCGTATCGGGCCTCGCGAAGTCCCATCGCCTCGGCGAGGGCTTGGAGTTCGCAGCTTTGATTGCGGATGCAGGTCAGGCATTCCCGGGGATGATCGGACAGGATGAGTTCCAGGTTGACCCGCCGGGCACGCAAGGCCCGGGGAGTGTTGGTGGCAACCTCCATGCCTTCGACCACCGGCGTCACGCAGGCCGCCTGCAGCGTGCGGGCGCCCTTTACCTCGACCATGCAGATCCGGCAGGAACCGATTTCGTTGACGTCCTTGAGATAGCACAGGGTGGGGATATTGATCCCCAGCGACGCCGCGGCTTCGAGCACGGTCGTTCCCGGTGCGGCTTTGATCGACCGCCCATCGATGGTCAGGGCGATATTGTTCATTGGGCTTGCTCCTCCCCGCCTTCCCGGACGTCGCAGCGCAAGCATCGCCGAGCCTCGGCGACAGCCTGTTCGGCCGTGTAGCCTAGTTCCACTTGCTGGAATGCCTGCCGGCGCTGGATCGACAGCATGGGAATGGGCACCCGCTGCGTTTCCTCCTCGATCACCGACCCCGATATCTCGCGCCGGGGCGGCTGGGGCCGTGGAAGTACGCCGCTGCCGCCCAGATGGCGATCGATGGCGGCGGCAGCCTGCTTGCCGGCCGCGATGGCCGCAATCACGGTATCCGCTCCCGTGACGCAGTCCCCGGCCGCGAATACCCACGGCACAGCGGTGAGCGCCTGACCTTTTTGGGCGCGGAAGCGACCGCCATCCACCAGGGTCTCAAGCCCCCTGGCGGCGGAGGTGTCCACGGCCTGGCCGACCGCCACGATGACCGTGTCGACGGGCAAATCGAACTCGGCACCCTCCTGGGGCACCGGCCGGCGCCGGCCGCTGGCATCGAACGCTCCGAGCTTCATGCGCTGGCAACGTATCGCCGCTACTCGTCCCTCCTCCCCCCGGATGGCGGAAGGGGCGGCCAGCAAGTGCAGCTTTACTCCTTCATGTTCGGCCTCATCGATCTCCCCGCGTTCGGCCGGCATCTCTTCCCGGGTCCGTCGATATACGATATGGACTTCCCGGGCCCCCAGGCGCAGCGCGGAACGCGCCGCATCGATCGCCGCGTTCCCGCCCCCGATGATCGCTACCCGCCGGCCCTCGAGGCTGGGCGAACGCCCCAGGTTGAGTTCCCGGAGGAACTCGACTCCTTCGTATACCCCTTGCAGGTCCTCACCGGCCACGCCCAGTTTGACCCCGTTATGGGCCCCCACGGCGATCAGGACGGCAGCGAACCCCTGTCGTCGCAGATCCTCGAGCGTGACTTCCCGGCCCACCTGGACTCCGGTCTTGATGGTGACGCCCCGTGCCTCGATCTGACCGATCTCCGCCCGCAGCACATCCCGGGGCAGACGGTATTCGGGAATCCCCACCGCCAGCATGCCGCCGGCCACCGGCAACGACTCGAATACGGTCACCGGGTAGCCCATTTGGGCCAGGTAGTTCGCGGCGGTGAGGCCGGCCGGTCCGGAGCCGACCACGGCGACCGCCGGTTTGCCCTGGGGGGTAGGGCGCGGTCCGAGCAGTTCACCGTTCATCTTGAGCGACTGATCGCCGGCAAACCGTTTCAGAGCCCGGATGGCGAGCGGCTGATCGAGCTGGGCCCGCCGGCACTTGCCCTCGCACGGGTGATGGCACACCCGGCCGCACACGCTGGGGAATGGATTATCGGCGAAGACCGTCCGGTAGGCATCGAGCGCCCGTCCATTCAGGATCTGGTCGAGGTAGATCGGCACATCCACCTCCGCGGGACACGTGTTCTGACAGGGCGAGATCAGCATGGTGGCACAGGCGGACGCGGGACAGCGCCGCTCACGAATGTGGGCATCATATTCGTCGCGGAAGTAGCGAATGGTGGACAGCACCGGGTTGGGAGCGGTCTGCCCCAGACCGCACAGCGCGGTGGAGCGGATGTGTTCTCCCAACTCGACCAGCGCCTCCACGTCGCCTTCCCGCCCCCGGCCCTTGGTGATCCGGTCGAGCAGCTCCTGCATGCGCGTGACGCCGATCCGGCACGGTGCGCACTTGCCGCAAGACTCGTCCTGGCAGAACTCGATGAAGAACTTGGCCAGGTCTACCATGCAGGTATCTTCATCAACCACGATCAGGCCGCCGGATCCCATGATCGTGCCCAGCTCAGCGAGGGACTCGTAATCCACGGGGACGTTCAAGAACTGCCGGGGAATGCAGCCCCCTGACGGCCCGCCGGTCTGAGCCGCCTTGAACGTCTTCCCCCGGGGAACGCCGCCCCCGATGTCGAAGATGATCTCGCCGAGCGGCGTCCCCAGCGGCGTCTCCACCAGGCCGGTGTTGGCGACCTTGCCGGCAAGCGCGAATACCTTGGTGCCCTTGCCCTTGGGCGTGCCTATGGCGGCGTACCACTCCGCTCCCCGCAGGATGATCGGCGGAATGTTGGCCCAGGTCTCAACGTTGTTCAGTACGGTGGGCTTGCCCCAGAGGCCGGCCTGAGCGGGAAACGGCGGCCGCGGCCGCGGTTCGCCGCGGCGACCCTCGACCGACGCCAGCAGGGCCGTCTCTTCTCCGCACACGAAGGCCCCGGCGCCTACCCGGATCGCCACGTCGAAACCAAAGCCGCTACCCAGGACATCTTCACCCAGCAAGCCGTATTCTCGAGCCTGGCGGATGGCCAGGCCCAGCCGCTCCACGGCCAGCGGATACTCGGCCCTCACGTAGACATAACCCTGTCCGGCGCCGACGGCGTACCCGCAAATGGCCATGGCCTCAAGCACCGAGTGGGGGTCGCCCTCCAGCACGCTGCGGTCCATGAAAGCCCCCGGATCTCCTTCGTCGGCGTTACATACGACGTACTTCGGCGACCCGGTGGCGCGGGCCGTGAATTCCCATTTGAGTCCGGTCGGGAAGCCGGCCCCCCCCCGTCCGCGCAGGCCCGAAGCCTTGACGGCCGCCACGACCTCCTCCGGCCGCATCGCCGACAGCACCTTGGCGAGGGCAGCATAACCATCGCGGGCCACATATTCCTCAATGCGCTCCGGGTTGATCAACCCGGTATTCCGCAAGGCTATCCGGGTCTGCCGGCTGAAGAAGGGGATGTCCTCGAAAGCCGGCACTGCTTCGCTGGTGGAGGGGAGCCGGTGTACCAGCCTCTCCACCACGCGCCCCTTTAGAAGGTGCTCCTCCACGATGGCTCGGGCATCATCAACCCGCAGTTTCTGGTAGAAGACGCCTTCGGGGTATACGACCACCATCGGTCCGAGGTCGCACGGCCCCATACAGCCGGTCTCCACCACCCGCACTTCGCTTTCCAGGCCATGCTTGGCGAGGTCGGTCAGCAAGGCTTCTTGCACCGCACGACAGCCGGATGAGATGCAGCCGGCTCCGGCGCACACCAGCACATGCGCTCTATGTAGTTGCATGCTTACCTCCCCTTGTCCCGGGCGGGACCGGGAATCGGCTCCGGCGGCTCCGCCAGGCCGAACCGGATAGCGTCCCGGGCCCACAGCGCCACCCGGGGCTCGCCCCAGGGCACGCTGCCCATTCGTCTCTCAATCGCCTCGGTATCAAAGGACGTCTCCCCGCCATCGCGGCGGTAGCGATAGTTGAGCTTCAGTTGCGGGTTAGCGGCGAGCACCGCGATAAGCGTCGCCGCCATGTCCCCCAGCGGCGCCCGGTCCAGATGGGTGAGCCCGAAGCTCGCCGTGACCGTCGTCCCCCGGCCCGGGGACGACTCGACTTTGACCTCGCCACCGGCTTGCCGCGCGGCCGCGGCCAACAGGGGCAACCCCAGCCCCACGCGCCGGGTGCGGCGAGTGGTGACGAAGGGGTCGAATACGCGATCCCGAACGCAGGGCTGCATGCCCCTTCCGTCGTCGCGCACCTCGACTACCAGCCGGTCCATGGCCGCGTCCTCGGTGATGTCAATGCTCACCCGAGATGCTCCCGCCTCCACGGAGTTCTGCAGGAGGTCGAGGACGTGGAGGGCGATCTCTTTCACCCGTCTCCCTCCCCGGGGCTGCCGTCATTCGCCTTCCGTTGTCCGATACCCATTCAGTAACGCGGGTAGGCGGTCCGGTTTCAGCCGGGCATGCACATCAGCGTTTACGGTCATCACCGGGCCCAAACCGCATGCACCGAGGCACCTCACCACGTCCAGCGAGAACAAGCCGTCAGGGCTCGTGTCGCCGGGCTTGACCCCGAGTTCCCGCTCGAGCCGATCGAGCACCCGGGGGGCCCCTCGTACATAGCAGGCCGTACCATTGCACAGGCTGATCTTGAATTTCCCCCTGGGCCGGGTCGCGAAGAGGGAGTAGAAACTAACTACCCCAAACACCTCGCTGATCGGTACGCCCAGTCCTTCCGCGACTCGCACCTGGACCTCCTGAGGGAGGTATCCGACCAACTCCTGCGCCTCGTGCAAGACGGAGATCAGGTCGGCCGGTGAGTTCCGGTGCTCGGCGATGATGGCGTCAAGGGCGTTGCGCTGGTCGTCCGTGAGGATCTCGCTCAGCGCCGCTCCCTGACAACAAGTCGACTGGCTCACGGAATCGTCCCTCCATTCCTCAACTGCAACTGAACCTTCTCCTCTCCTTCACGCACCGTCATGGCCAGTCCACTCTCACCTTCCGTTCTTCTAGCCCGGCCAGGGCCTTCCCAATCTCGGCCAACTCGGGCCGGCCGAGCCAGTATCGAGTCCTCGATCCATCGAGTTCGCTCAGCCTGTGCGCGTCGGACGAGACAATTAGTCTGACGTCGCTCAGCCCCGGAAAGCGAGCCAGCACCTGGCTGCGGTCGGCCCGACTCGAGACCTCGCAGGCCGCGATCCTTATCCCCTCGGGGATGAATCCGAGTTGGGTGAGGATGCTGTGAGCAGGACGATCGACGTGGGCCGGTATCGCCAGGCCCCGCCGCGCGTTCACCGCGGCGACCGCCTCGTCGAGGCTTATCGCAGCGGAGGCCAGCAGCAGCCGGTCCAGTTTCCCAACCATCCTCCCCGTCTCGTCGCAAATCCATTGCGCTCCCAGCAAGTCCTCCCGGTTCTCCCGGTCAGGCAGGCGGCGGTAAACCTCTTCCTGCCAGTCCAGCGTCGTTTCCAGGTCAGGGAAGAGACACACAACATGGACTTCCTCCCGGGTCTGAAGCTCGAGGCCCGGCACGATGGTCAGCGGGGTTCGGCGGGCAGCCCTGACCATCGCGGGTACGTTCTCGGCGGTATTGTGGTCGGTGACCGCCAGGATGTCGATCCCCAGGTCCACGGCCCGCGCCACAATGGCCGGCGGCGTCATCTCGTCGTCGGCACAAGGCGACAGCGCCGTGTGAACGTGCAAGTCCCCCCGGAACTCCCTCAACCTTCATCGCACTCCCCCGCCAACAGCGCATGGAGCCGGCCGGCAAGCTCGAAGACTGTCCGCTCTGAAGCTAGGAGCGGCACTCCCTCGCGAGTCGCCTTTTCGAGCGTGTCCGCGTCCGCCGCCAAACCTCGCGGGAAGATAACGCCGGCGACATCGGTCATCAGGGCCACCGCCACGATATTCTGATGGGTCTGAAGCGTTATCCAGATATCGCCTGCCCGGGCGTGAGCCATGACGTCGCTCAAGAGGTCAGAGCAGTAGCCCCATCTCACGCTCCGCTGTTCGCCAGTCCCAAGCGGCGTCAGTCGCTCCAGCCCCAGCTCGTTGATAACCCGCTCAAGTGTCATCACGTTGCAGCCCCGCCCTTCCCCGCCTGCCCATGCCCCATGGACGGCGGCAACTTCTGAGCCAACTCAAGCATTTCTTTGGCCAGGGAATGCACCTGTTCTCTGAGCTTGAAGACGCAATCGGTCTCGAACGCGACTCCGCGGACGAGGTCCTCGGCCAGTGACCGGCAATGCGGCGAGCCGCATGACCCGCAGTCCAGGCCGGGCAACTGCTGCACCACCCGTTCGAGCCGTTCAGCCTTGAGGATAGCGATCGCCGGATCGTCGTCCAACTGCAGGATGGCGCGCGGAGCGATCGCTTCGCGCATCGTCAGGCGCCCCTCGAGGATATCGGCACCGACAAGGTGGTCCCGAGACTCGGGACTGGTGCGGAAAAGGCGCTGGGTCAGGGCATGGAGGTTCCGCTTGGCGAGGAACGGGTTCTCTGGAGCCAGCGGCCCGCCCACGCAGCCGCCCACACAGGCCTGCAACTCAAGGTAATCGATATCCCGTAGGCGGTCGCGCACTACCTCCTCGAGGACGGCGATCACATTGTGGATACCATCGACCGCCAGGAGCGCTCCGTCGCCGATCGACTCATTCTCGCCCCCCGCGCTGCCCCAGCCTATGCCCAGGGCCGAACCCCGACTGCGATCTCCCTGTCCCCCTGACCGGGGGAGAACGGGCAGGATCGCTCCGTATATGTCGGTCATGCTGAAGGCGCCGGTGATTTCGGACCGGACGAGCCCCACCGGCTGGCGAATTGCCGTCATCTTGGCGGGACAGGGCGTGATGAACCATACCCCGACCTGATCGTCGCTGAGGCCCGTCCGATCGTGAACCGCGCGACGGGCAAGGATGGCCGCCGCATCCATGGGCGCGTGTAAAGGGATGATCTGGTCGACCAAGCTGGGGAAACGCACCTGGGTCAGTCGGACGACGGCCGGACAGGCGGATGAAAGGAGGGGGCGGGGCGCTGAGAACTGCCGGCAGTAGCGACGGATAGCGGCAGCTACGTGCTCGGCTCCCAGCGCCACTTCCTCAACGCCATCAAAACCCAGGGGGACAAACCCCTGTAATATCCTGTCCGGGTCGACATCCCGGCCGAACTGCCCCAGAAAAGACGGTGCGACCAACGCGACATTATGCCGGAACTCAGCGCGTTGTTCCAGCCGATCGGTCACCGCGACCTTGGCCTGGTTAGGACAGATGCGGATGCACTCCCCGCAGTCAATGCACCGCTCCTCGAGGATGTGCGCCTTTCCGTCCCGGACCCGGATTGCCTCGGTCGGGCACCGCTTTATGCAGTTGGTGCACCCCTTGCATTTCTCACGATCGAGGGTGACCGAATGAAAGTAACTCAACTCGTCCGACCCTCTCCTCAGCA
>DOZU01000217.1 GCA_003517845.1 Clostridiales bacterium
GGAGAGGCGGCGGGGCCGTCCGGAGAGCAGGTAAACCAGCACGGATAGGGCAAGGCCGGTCGCGTGGACCGACAACACCATGGCCGGAAGATCGACTCGCTTGCTCAGGAGGGCGTTGAACGTGCCCTGGAGTGTCATCGCCAACCCGCTCAGGGCGGCCGCCCCGATGGCCTCGAGCAGACGCAAGGGAATCTCTCCTCGCCGGTGAAGTTAGTTTCTCCGGCCACCGGACGAATGACCCGTCCCGCTTCCGGTTTGGTGGTAGGGGCGGGTTCAGAAACCCGCCCCTGGGCTTTCCGCGGCGGCAGGGAGGATTGGCGGGCCGGGTGGCAAAGTGATGGACCCATCAGGAGGACGGCCCCAGGCCGCACGGGACGGAGGCGAGATGAGGCATGGGCGAAAGACCGTTGGTCATCCCCGATAGCAGTGTCGTATACAGCTTGAGTTCCGGTCATCCACCGGTGGCGACGGTTGACCCGGGCAGCCAGGTCGTGTTCCAGACGCAGGACGCTTTCTCGAACCAGGTGACGCCGGACTCCCCCGATCTCAGCCGCGTTCGCTGGGAGACGGTAAACCCGGCCACAGGCCCGCTGGCCGTCCGGGGCAGCGAGCCGGGGGATACCCTCGTGGTCGATATCCTGGACATCTCCGTTCCCGACCGGGGCCTCATGGTGACCCTGGCGGGTTTCGGCGCTCTGGCCGCGGTGCTCCGAGATAGCACGGTGCGGTTCCTGCCGATCCGCGACCGCCAAATCCTGTTCAATGACCAGATTTCCCTGCCGGCGGAGCCGATGGTCGGCGTGATCGGCACGGCTCCGGCCGGGGAGCCGATCCCCTGCGGGACCCCGGGGAGCCACGGCGGCAACCTCGATACCCGGGTCATCGGACCCGGTGCCCGGGTCTATCTGCCCGTGTTCGTGCCCGGAGCCGGTCTGGCAATGGGCGACCTGCACGCGCTGATGGGTGACGGCGAGGTCGTCATCTGCGGCGTCGAGATACCCGGCGAGGTCACGGTACGGGTGAGCCTCGCGCGTAGGAAGCGCATCCCCTCGCCGATCATCGAGACCGCCGACTCCTGGTTTTTCCTGGCTTCCGCGGCCGACCTCGATGCGGCGGTGCAGCTTTCGATCGAGCAGGCGCTCGCTTTCCTGCGCGACCGGCTGCCCCTGTCGCTGACCGACCTCGGGCTCTTGCTGTCCATCGCCGGGCACACTCAGATTAGCCAGATCGTCGATCCGCTGAAGACCGCCAGGATGTGCGTTCCGAAAAGAGCGTTCGCGTCTTACCGGCTGGCTTTCTGAGCGCCGTGGCCTCACGCGGGTGCGTCTCCGATGGGGGATGAGGCGATGGACGGGCTGCTCACGACCCGAACAGGACTCGACACCGTGCTCGGCCGGATTAATGGCCAGGCCGTCATTGGACTGGACACGGAGTTCGTGTCGGAACGCACCTACCGGCCGGTGCTGTGCTTGATCAGCTTGGCCTGGCCGGGCGGTCAGGCACTGCTCGACGTCCCGGCGCTGGGCGACCTCAGCTTGCTGGGTCACGCCCTCGGGGGAGACGGGGGAACGGTGGTCCTGCACGCCGGTTCGCAGGACCTGCCGCTGCTTGAGCGACACCTCGGCTGCCGGCCCGGCCGGGTCTTCGACACCCAGGTGGCGGCGGCTTTCCTCGGCCATGGACAAATCGGGTATCAGCGGCTCGTGGGCGAAGTCCTCGGGATCCGCCTGCAGGGCGATGCGAGCTTCACCGATTGGACGCGGCGGCCCCTCACTCGCGAGCAGATGGACTATGCCCGCGAGGACGCCGCCCATTTAGCGCCGCTATATGAGGTCCTGTCGGCGGAACTGGCGCAGCGGGGCCGGCTCGAGTGGTGCTGGGAGGAGTGCCGCCGGCTGGGCGACCGCGAGACCGCGGAACCGGTTCCCGAGGAGGCCTGGATTCGCGTGGATGGGGCTCGCCGGCTCGGCCCCCGCCTGCTGGCCGTACTCCGGGAGTTGGCGGCCTGGCGCGAGCGGGAAGCGAGGCAGTCGGACGTGCCGGTGGGCTTCGTGCTGCGAGATTCGACCCTGGTCGCCCTGGCCAGGCAGGCGCCGCAGGACCGAAACGGGCTGGAGCGGGTGCGCGGGATGGCGGCCGGGCAGATCCGGCGATACGGCGATCAGTTGCTCGCCGCGGCCTCCCGGGGGCTCGCCTGCCCCCGGGAGGCCTGGCCGCGACCCTTCGAGTCGCCTGGCGAGGACCCCGCGGTCCGCCTCGCGACCGACATGCTGGTGAGCTGGGTGCGGAAGCGGTCGGCGGACGAGGCGATCACCGGACCGCTCCTCGCCACCCGCGAGGATATCGCGGAACTCATGCGCTGGCATAGAGGTTTGGTACCGCGGGATCCCCAGCCGCGGGTGCTCGCGGGTTGGCGCCGGTCGCTGGTCGGGGAGGATCTGCTAGATCTCTTGGAGGGCAAGCGGGCGCTCGTCTTTCAGCGGGGCGAGTTACGCCTGTCTGGTCGGCCAAGATGATGCTGGGGAGTCTGTCGGTGGTGGTCTATGCCCTGGCGGCGGTGACGACGGTGGCCTCGATCGGGCTCGATGCCGTGCCGGACGGGGGACCGCACCTCCTCGGCCGCCTGGCAGGGACGGCGGTCGGCGTGGGCGGGCTGATCCTGGCGGGTTGGGCGGTGGCCACCATGCGGCGGGGCATCCTCGGGGCGATCCGGCCGGTCGCAGGGTCGGTGATGCGAGACGGTCCCTACCGCTATGTGCGCCATCCCCTCTATGCGGGGATCGCGCTCAGCCTGATGGGGTTTGCCTTGGGGCGGGGCAGTGCCTCGGGGTTGGCCGCGACCGTCATCCTCTTCGTGCCGAGCGCCGTCTGGCGGGCGCTCCGGGAAGAGCGAGCGATGGCGCAGGCCTTTGGCCCCGACTGGGACGGTTACCGGCGCCGGGTCGGGTTCATGTTCCCCAACCCGAAAATGCGCTCGCGGTCCCGGACGTCCTCGCGGCCATGACTGCTGTAAGGGCGGGTTCAGAACCCGCGCCTACCCCTACAAGGTGGCCTCCTCGGGCCCCATGCCGTTTGTCACGCTTCGTGGCGTCCCGCGAGGTGTGTTCCCCTCAGCGGAGGTAGTCCAGCAACGACGCCTGCAGCAGGCGGGCCGATACGGCCAACGACGCCTGGTAGGCGGACTCGCGGGCCGCCAGGTTGGCGGCGGCCAGGGCGATGTCGGTATCCTGCTCCCGAGAGAGCGCTTTCACGTAACTGTACCCCATGTCGGCCAGTTGCTCCCCCGTCATCTCCAGGTGGGCGGACCGCACGCCTACCATCGAACGGTGCCATAGCGCCTGCTCGAGGTCCGCATGGAGGCTGGCCCCGGCGGCGGAGATTGCCGCCTCATCGTTCGCCAGCAGTGCCTGGCGCAGGCTCTCCAGGGTCGCGAGCGCCGGCAGGAACACGGCATCCCCGTGCAGATTCAAGGTAACGGTCTGGCCGGGCCCTACTTCGCGCCGGATCTCGCCGTGATCGCCCACGTAAGCATACGTCCAGGCGCCCGCGGCCCAGGTACGTTCAAGCGGAGGTGCCTGCGTGCGGTGGCCGGCGTACAGGTAACGGCCGATCCAGGCGGTGTTGCCCAGCTCGAACAGCGCCTGGCCGAGCTGTTCAATTTCCGCGGCGAGGCGGGCACGGTCCTCGGCGGTCAGCGTGCCCCCGCCGCCGCCGACCGCCAGTTCTCTGGCGCCCTGCAACAGCTCGGTCAGCGTGGCCAGGGTCGCCTCCACCACTTCCAGCTGTCCGCCAGACTGCTCGACGCTGCCCTGGTAGCGCTCCACGTGGTCCAGCCGGTTCTGCAGGACCAGCGTTCGCGCCGCGGCGCGCGGAGCCTCCGAGGGCCGCATGAACTGGCGGCCGGTGGCCAGTTGCGCCTGGAGTCTGGCCACATCCCGTCGGGTCAGGCTCAGGTTGTCCATCACCTGCAGGGTGAGCATGCCGTCGGCTATACGCATGTCCGTCTACCTACCTCCCCACGCGCCCCGTCCGGTTGATCAGCGTATCCAGCATCTCGTCCGCCGTGCTGATCAGCCGGGCCGCGGCGGCGTATGCGTGCTGGCTTCGGAGCAGGTGGACCGTCTCTTCGTCGAGATTGACGCCCATGACCTCTGCCCGCCGGTTCTCCGCTTGCCGCGCCAGAATTCGCGTGTTGTCCACCTCGCGGGTAACGCTCTCCACTTCGAGACCCAGGGCGCCGATGGCCGAAGCCCAGAACTCGGCGGCTCCCTGGCCGCCGAAGGTCGGATCGGTCAGCACCCGTGCCAGCGCCAGGGCCCCCTCGCCGTCGCCGGGTTCGCCTCCCGCCGAGGCGGCCAGGGCCAGGGGACTGGCCGTCACTTCCGGGGCGAGGGTGAGGGTGCGAGCGGGGGCGGCCGGATCGTAGCGGTACAGGTCGAGACCGGTTGAGCCGTCCAGACCATGGCCGGTCCGGTGGACGGCGTTCAGCGCATCGGCCATTTGTCGGGCAAACCCGTCCAGCAAGTTGATGTACTCCGGGATCCGCACGTTGTGGAGGTCGATCAGGCCGGCCATCTCTCCACCTGTCGGACTGAGGGGGCTGCCGAGGCTGTCCAGCACGCGCAGGACCCCTCCGGCGACGTCCGAGCTGAGGGGCAGCGCCACATCGCCCTGAACGATGTCCGATCCGGCGACGCTCACGGTGACGCTGTCGTCGAGTTCGCGCCGGGAGACGGCGCCGACCAGCCCCGCCAGCGAGTCCAGTAGCAGGTCGCGCCGGTCTTCCAGGTCGTTCGCCTCCGTCTGCTGGAGCGTGGCCATGCGGATCTGCCGATTGAGCCCGGCGATCTGCTCCGCCATCTGATTGATCTCCGCGACGACATCCGCCGCCGTCCGCGCATGCTCGGTCCGCTGTCCTTCCAGACGAGTCGCCAACCCGGATAGGTTGGCGGCCAGAGCCCGGGCCTCCTCGCGAACGGCACTCCTCACCGGGCCGCTCTCCGGGTTGGCGGCCAGTTCGTGGAACCCATCCCACAGGCGGAGCACGGCCTGGCGAGGCCCAAAGCCGGCGGGTTCCGCGAAGGACATTTCGACCAGGTCGAGGGAGTGCTGGACGGTTTCGAGACGCCGCAGGTCGGTGCCGTGCCATCGGCTCAGGCGGTCGAGGAACTCCTCGCGTTGCCGCCGTATTCCGGTCACCGTGACCCCGGTGCCCATGGTGAGCGTGCGGCCGAGGGCGGTGAAGCGCAGGTCGGGGGGCGGCCGCAGGTCGGCGACTTGCCGGGAGTAACCGGGAGTGCGGCTATTGGCGATGTTGTGCCCGATTACCTGGGAGGCGATAAGCTGGGCCCGGAGGCCCCGTATGCCCAGTTCCAGAGCAAAGAATCCGCTCAACGCCGCCCCTCCCCGTTCAGCCGGTATGCCAGCTCGGCCGCCGGCCCGAGGCCGGACAGGCGACGGCTCATCGCCAGACCCTGTCGGGCCAGGCGGCCGGTGAGGTCAAGATCTTGACGAAGTTGCCGAATCAGCGCAGTCACTTCCTGGGTTGGCTGCGAGGTAGGGGGGAGGGGGCCGGGTCCCAAAGCGGCCAGGGCCCCCTCCAGGCGGCGGATGCAGCTTTCCTGAGCGGGCAAGGCTGCCTCGATCCGGGAGATATCGCCCTGCAGGAGCGCGCCAGCTAGCCCGGCGGTGGACTGGCTCAAGTCAAGGAGAAGGTCAGTGGTCATGGCAGTTCGCCGCGCAAGAACTCGAGGAGCTTACGGGCCACGTCCGAGGCCGGTACGGTATATTCCCCGCGCCGCACCTGCTGAGCGAGGGCGGCCACCCGCTCGGAACGCACTTCGGGCAGTTCCTCCAGCTTCGCCGATACCTCCCGCGCTGTCGCCGACCACTCAACCCGATCGGTTCCCGGCTGCACCCCGGCCGCGGGTCGTGGCTTTTCGGTATGCTCAACGGCGGCCGGCGGATTGGTCCCTGTCGGCCTCACCTGGTCGAATCCCGGCTGGTTGATCTTCATTGCCCGCGCCTCCTCCAAGGCATCTCCCGGTCATAATATCGGCCGCTGGGCGGAGGAATTTAGCCCCCGCGCAGCCGGTTGGCCAGACCCAGCATCTGATCGTGGATATCCAGCCCGCGCGCTGCAAGCTGGAACGCGCGCTGCGCCGTCAGCATGGCCGCCATCTCCGTCGCCAGGTCCGTAGTAGAGGACTCGAGATGACCGGCCAGCACTCGAGTGCTCGCAGGAGCGGGCAAGGGCGGGCCGGATGCCTCGGTCGGCGCATATAGTCCCTGCCCGAGGTGATACAGCCCCGCGGGATTGGCGAAGGCGCGGAGGGCCGGCCCGCCGGCAGCCTCTGGATCGAGTGGCGCGTTCCCCTCGCGAAGTACCACCGAGCCTTGCGGTCCCACCACCCGTCCCTGGGCATCGACCGCGAAGGCGCCCGCGCGCGTGTAGGCTGCCCGGCCGTCGGCCGTCTGTACCATGAAGTAACCGGGTCCCGACAGCGCCAGGTCCCAGCGGCGGCCGGTCGGCACCAGCGCTCCCTGGAGGGCGGGCGCCCGCAGGGTGGGTTCCAGCGAACTGCCGGTGGCCACCAGGAAGCCGGGCGGTCGCGCTCGCAGCTCCGCGAGCATCTCTTCGAATACGGCGCGATGGGGGATGAAGCCCGGCGTGGATATGTTGGCCAGGTTATTCGCAATCACGGCCAGTGCCGTGGTGTAGGTGCTGAGAGCCCTTCCTGCCCCCCATACCGGTTCATACATGCCTTGCCACCTCCGGTCGCCTCAGAAGTTGCCCAGCTTCTCCAGCAGGCGCTGGGTCAGTTCATCGTGGGTCCGGGTGACCCGCTGGGCAGCCTCGTAGCTCCGCAACGCGGTCATCATCGTCGTGACTTCTCCCACCAGGTCGCCGCCGGAAAACTCTAGTGCCCCCTGCTGCACCCGCAGATCTTCTCCCGCCGGTTCCGCGGTGGCGGGTCGGGGGTACACGGCGCCGGGGAGGGCCGGCGCGAGCCCGACCTCGGCCGCCTCCAGCCGCAACTGCGCGACCTGCGCGCCCCCCACGTAGACTTGTCCCGTCAGAGTGACGGCCAACTCGCCCCCGGACGCGCGGATCGGCCCGTCCGTGCCCAGGACCCGGCGGGCGCCCGCCCCGATCAGGTAACCTTCGTTGTCGAGACTGAACGAACCGTTACGGGTCAACACTTCGCCCTCCTCGCCCGCCAGGACGAAGAACCCCTCGCCTTGCAGGGCCAGGTCGGCTGGTTTCCCGGTGCTGCGGATCACGCCTTCCCGCGGTCGGAGGGCGGCCGTGGACCAGACCAGCCCGGGCGACTGCCCCACCAGTAGTCCGCGCGGGCCCCCCGGGTCGCCGCGGCGAAGGGAACTCCAGGTCGCGTGCAGGATCGCGGTCTCGGCGGCGAATCCGGGCGTCTCCAGGTTGTGCAGGGTGCGTCCGGCGGTGGCCGCCCGGGTCTGCTCCACGAGCAGCCCGGCTGCTGAAAGGAACACGCCCCTCATTGTCCGTCACCTCCGGAGCCGATGGTCACGTCCAGCACCCCACCCTTATCGGGACGAGTGGGTCTGCGGGTACCGGGAGACGGCCGCGGCGTGGCCGAATCGCGCCCTCGCTTGCGGTCAGGCGTGCGGCCGCCGCTCCGATTGGGAACAGCTGCGGCCGGGCGGGCAGCGGGGGAGGCGTTGTCCACCGGCGCCGGCACCTGCACCGCGGACACCGGTTCTGCGGAAGCCTGGCGCCCGGTGAGGATCACCGGCCAGTTGATGGGGCGGTTCGCCAACTCACTCACCTCCTGTCCTCAAACTTCCGTTTCAGTCGCAATATCGCTTGCGTATGCAGTTGGCTGACCCGAGAGGGCGATATGCCCATGACCTGGGCGATCTCCTTGGGACGGAGTTCCTCATAGTAAAACAAGGTCACCAGCAAGCGCTCCCTCTCCGGCAGGTCGGCTATCGCTGCCGCGAGACCCTCGGCGAGATCGGCCGTGACCGCGCTGGCCTCGGGGTCGGGCGCCCCGGGATCGGCGATGAGGTCGGCGAGAGAGAGCCCGCCATCCCCGGACTCGCCGCCCCCGGCGATGGCCTCCTGCAGCGACACCACCGCCGCCCCCTGGAGTTCGGCCAGGGTGGACCTCAGCTCAACGGCGCTGATCCCGAGTTCGGCGGCAACTTCCCCTTCCTGGGCCGGCCGGCCCGTCCGGGACTCCACCCGGGCATAGGCCTGGTCTAGCTCCCTGGCCCGGCGGCGCAGGGAACGCGGTGCCCAGTCGAGACTGCGCAGGCCGTCCAGGACCGCGCCGCGGATGCGAGTGATCGCGTAGGTCTCGAACTTCACGCCCCGCTGCGGGTCGAAGCGGTCCACCGCTTCCATCAGACCGAACACGCCCCATCCCTGCAAATCTTCGACCGGTACGCTGGCCGGCAGGCAGCAGGCAAGGCGGCTGGTCACTTGTTTGACCAGGGGGAGATGGTCCAGGATGATCTGTTCCCTCTCCCGGGAGCGGATGGCCTGATACGACTCGCGACCGGCAGCGGCGGTGCGCTCGGTGATCATGTCTTCCATTCTCCTCCCGCCAGCATGCCTTGGCGCTTCTGCCGATCTTGCTCGTCCAGGATCCGCCGGATGATCGCGGCGCGATCCGCCTCGGATATGGCGGTGATCTTCAGGGCATAACAGGCGGGCATGTTTCCTCCCGCCGGTCGCATCGCTCGGATGACCCGGGCATTGCAGACGATATCGTGGTCGTGTTCAAGCTGCAGCGTAAGATGCAATTCCTGACCGGGTGCGAGCGCCGAGGGTGTCGCGAGCGAGAGGCCGTCGCGCGCCAGGTCGACGGTGTACCCTGTCCCTTCGGGTACGGGCAGCGTCCGGTCCGCGCCGGCCCCGCGGAAGGCCACCGGCAGGCTTACGGCCACCCGCGCGCCCTGCCGCAGTCGGGTCCGCGTGTACCGTTCGGGATAGCTGATGACGAGATGCCCCCATCCCGGCCCTGCCATGCGCACCACCGTGGCCGACCAGAGGAGCGCATGGTCGGTTTGGTCCACGCTGCAGTCTACGGGCGTCCCAATCGCTATAGCCTGGGGCGCGCCGCTCCTGAGCAACTCCACTTCCAATCCATCCGTCCTGATCCTCCGGAGCATCGCCTGACAGCGGATCACGCCATCCCCCGGCCCGCTGATCGCCATCCGAATGTAGCTGCCCGGCGCCAGTCCGGGTCGGCCCTCCAGCATCTCCGTTCCCTCTCTCGGCGGCACCATGTTCACCACCCCACCATGCCCACGGCATCGACCCGGGCTTGCGAATCCAATTCATCGTAGGCCAGGACCACCGTGCCCGGGATGGTGGCTTCCGCCACGCGCCGTATGGCCGCCCGTACCGGCCCGGAGCACAGCAGCAGGGGCGGCCGCCCTTCGACGTCGATCCGACTCAACTGCTCCCGCAATGAATGCTGAAAGGCCCTGAGGGTCTGAGGGTCCAGGCGCACCACCGGCCCTTCCTCGCCGGGGACGGTGTTCTCCAGGATCCTGCGCTCGGCTTCCGGATCGACGGTGACGGCGCGCCGGCCTCCTCCTAGATCGAACTGGACGCGTAACTGGCGCCTCAGGCGGCGGCGCACGAAACCGGTGAGTACCTCCGGATCACGGCTGGAGGTGGATGCGTCGGCCAACGCCTCGAACACGCCGACGGGATCGCGCAGGGGCACGCCCTCGCGCAGGAGGTTCTGAATCACCCGTAGCACCTCGCCGAGGGATAGCCGGTGGGGCAGCAAATCGTCGACCAGCGCCGGATATCGCGCCCGCATCAGCTCGACCAGTCCTTGAAGCTCCTGGCGGCCGAAGAGATCGGGAGCGTGGCGGCGGACCAACTCCGAGAGATGGGTGGCGATCACGGCCGACGGCTCCACGACCGTGTACCCCAGGGTCTCAGCGCGGCCGGCCGCCTCGCGGGGCACCCACCAGGCCGGCAACCCGAAAGCGGGATCCTGAGTGCGTATGGCGTCTTCCGGCGGCTCAAGTTCATCCGGCCCGATAGCCAGGCTGCGACCGGCGGGAAGCTCGCCCTTGCCGGCCGGCACTGACCGGAGCCGGATCGTGTATTGCTGCGGTTTCAGATTCAGGTTGTCCCGGATGCGCACCGGGGGGACGCTGATCCCGAGATCCAGCGCCGTCTGGCGCCGGACCTGGGCCACGCGATTGAGGAGGTCTCCACCCTGGGTCTGGTCCGCGAGCACGAGCAACCCGTAACCCAGTTCCACCTCCAGCGGGTCGAGATCGATCAATCCCAGCAAATCCTCGGGGACGGCGGGGAGGGCGGAAGCATGCTTCGCTCCCGCTTCCTGTTGCCGGATACGGCGCTGCATGGCGACCATCAGCGCCAGGGTGCCCGCGCTGAGGGCCAGGAAGGGGATGGTAGGCAGACCGGGGACCAGGCCCAGGAGCCCAACCGCGGCCCCGGTCAGACCCAGGACCCGCGGGTTGCGGGCAAGCTGCTGCGAAAGGTCCTGGCCCAGTTCGCTGTCGCCCGCCGCGCGGGTTACGACGAAGCCCATCGCCGTCGAGACGAGCAAGGCGGGGATCTGGGTGGCCAGGCCGTTGCCCACCGTCAGCAGGGCGTAGGTCGCGAGCGCCTCGTCGAAGGTGAAGCCCAGCTGGATGATGCCGGTGATGAAGCCGCCGATGAGGTTGACGGCGACGATGAACAGTGCCGCCATCGCATCGCCCTTGATGTACTTCGCTGCGCCATCCATGGCGCCGTAGAAATCCGCCTCTTGCTCGATGGCCGCCCGCCGCCCGCGCGCCTCGTCCTCTCCTACCAGCCCGGCGTTGAGGTCGGCGTCGATAGCCAGTTGCTTGCCGGGCATGGCATCGAGGGTGAAACGGGCCGCCACCTCGGCAACGCGTTCCGCGCCGCGGGTGATGACCAGGAACTGGATCACCACGATGATGATGAAGATCAAGAAGCCGACCACCGCGTTGCCGCCCACCACGAAACGGCCGAAGCTGTCGATGACCTGACCGGCAGAGGCATTCAGGAGGATCAGGCGCGTGGCCGAGACGTTGAGGGCGAGGCGAAACAAGGTGGTTATCAGCAGGAGCGACGGGAACGAAGAGAACTGGACCGGTTCCCGCGTGTACAGGGAGGTGAACAGGATCACCAACGACAGGGAGAGGTTGAAAGAGAGGAGCAGATCGAGGAGGAGGGGCGGGAGCGGCAGGACGATGGCGAGGACGATCGCGCCCACGCCCGCTGCCAGCGCCGCATTCGTTCCCTGGGCCGTCTTCGGTGAGTTCACGGCTTCCACCCTTTCAACTGGTACACATAGGCCATGACCGCGGCCACCGCCTGGTACAGCCGACCCGGCACCGGAGCACCCACCGGCACGCCGTGATAAAGAGCCCGAGCCAACCCGCGGTTGTGGATTACCGGTATATCCATCTGTCGCGCCAATCCGGCGATGAACAGCGCCAGTTGGCCGCGACCCTTGGCGGCGACCATCGGGGCCGGGTCAACCCCCGCCGTGTAACGCAGGGCGACCGCGAAGTGGTCGGGGTTGGTGATGACCGCCTGCGCTCCGGCCACCGCATTCCGCAGCCGCTGCCCACGGAGGCTGCGGGCGACCTGCAGGCGCCTCGCCCTGACCTGGGGAGACCCCTCGCTCTCCTTGAGTTCCTGCAGCACCTCGCGCCGGGTCATGCGCAGTCCCTTCTCATGCTCGGCTCGCTGGAACACGTAGTCGACGGCCGCTAGCACGGCCAGTACCATGAGCATTCGCCAGAGGAGGATCGTGGCCCATCCGGCCACCGTGCTGGCGGCCTGGACGGGGCTGATGACCGCCAGGTTGCCGAGTTGGGGGAGGCGGGGGCCGACGGCGGCCCATCCGGCCCAGGTGGCCCCCCCGACCTTGATCAGGTTTTTGGCCAGTTCAATGACGGCGCGGCGGGAGAACATGCGCCCCAGGCCGGTTGCGGGGTTGAGCCGCTTGAGATCCGGCGCGAGCAGCGAAGGGGTCGTGAGTCCGCCCGTTTGCGCGATGCCGGAACCGACCGCGGCCAGCACCGCGGCGGCCAGCAGGGGCAGCAGGATGCCGGCCAGTGCCTGTCCGGACATGCGGGCCAGCAGTCCCAATTCCAGTTCATCGGCCGGCGGTTCATGCCATACTGACCAGGCAAGATGAGCTAGCCGGCCGCCCATGCCCGGCAAGGTCAACCGGAGCACGGCCACGCCGATCGCCAGCACGGCCAGGCCCATGACTTCCTGGCTGCGCAGGACGTGCCCGCGCCGCCGGGCGTCTTCCCGACGACGGGGTGTCGGGGCCTCGCGTCGCTCCTGGCTGTCATCGCCGTTCACCGGCCAACCTCCCTGAAGTTCGGGCTCATGGCAGGGCCGCGGGGGTCGAGGTCATCAGTTCCACCAGCGAAGCCGTCAAAGCCGTGAACATCGCTCGCAGGGCCAGACCCACGGCCGGCAACGAACCGATGACGACCATGATGCCCAGGGCCGATTTCAAGGGGAGTCCTTCGAAGAAGGGATTGAGTTGCGGCAATGCCCGGCTGACCATGCCCAGCAGAATATCGGTCAGGAAGATGGCGGCCAGCACCGGCGCCGCCAGTTGCACCCCCAGGGCGAAGGCGCCGGCCGCCTGGCTCATCATGGCGGTCAGGGTGGGTTCGCCGAGCAAGGCGCCGCCGGGCGGGAGCAGCCTCAGGCTCGCCCACGCGGCGCTCAGGAACGCCCGATCTCCGCCCACGGCCAGGAACACGGCCACGGCCACGTAGTAGTACATGCGGCCAAACAAGGGAGTGGGGGCTTGATCGCCCATATCGGCCATTCCGCCCAGGCCGAATCCGAGCTGGAAATCGATGATTGCTCCCCCCATTTGGGCCGCCCAGAAAGCCAGACCCAGGCCCAGACTGAGCAGGGCGCCCACCGTCAGTTCTCCGGGGAGCCCGGACAGGAGGCGGTCCCACCCGCCTCCGGCGCGAAGGGCCGGCTCAGCTATCACGAACAGGATGGAAAGCCCTCCGGCGCAGAAGACCCGCACCATTCCGGGCAGGAAGGGCGCCCCGAAATAGGGGCTGAGCGCGAACACCGTGCCGATCCTGGTCATCACCAGGATCACGGCGGCTATGGCGCCCAGGAGTTCCTCGGTCATCAGAAACTCACTCCCGGCAAGGTCAGGAACAGGTTGCGGCAGAACTCCACCAGCGTCCGGAGCATCCAGGGACCGAACAGGGCGAGGGTTATCCCCACCGCAAGGAGTTTGGGCACGAAGGTGAGGGTTTGTTCCTGGATCTGGGTGGCCGCCTGCACGAGGCTGACCGCCAGGCCGACCAGCAGGCTGGCTGCCAGGGCCGGGCCGGCGATCAGCAGCACCGTGCGCAGGGTCTCTTGAGTCACCCGCAACAGCATGGCGTCCAAGCTCGCAACGCACCTCCTACCGGAAGCTCTCCACCAACGATTTGATCACCAGATGCCAGCCGTCCACTACGACGAACAAGAGCAATTTGAAGGGCAGGGATACCATCATCGGGGGGATCATGAACATGCCCATGGCCATGAGCGTGCTGGCGACGGCGATGTCGAGCACCAGGAAGGGTAAGAACAAGAGGAAGCCGATCTGAAAGGCCGTCTTCAACTCGCTGATGGCGAAGGCCGGCGCGAGCACATGGAACGGTATCGCCTCGGGACCATCCACCGGACCCACCCCGGCCATGCCCATGAACAGGGCCAGGTCGGCTTCGCGGGTCTGGCGCAGCATGAAGTCGTGCAACGGCGCGGACGCCCGCGGCCACAATTCCGCCTGGCTGAGCGTCCCCTCGAGGAAGGGGGCGAGGGCCTGTTCATGCACATCCTGGAAGACCGGAGCCATGGTGAAGAAAGTCAAGAAGAGCGCCAGGGCGATCAGCACCTGGTTGGGGGGCACCCCGGGCGTGCCGATCGCGCTGCGGAGGAAGCTCAAAACCACCACGACCCGCGTGAACGAAGTGGTGAGGATGAGGATGGCGGGGATGACGCTCAAGACGGTCAGCAGCACGAGCACCTGCACCGCGGGCGATACCGCGTCCAGGCCAGCCCGGCCCATGGCCGCCTCGAGGTCCCCCAGCCACGGAAGGCCTTCCGCAGCCAGACCTCCGGCGGCGGCCAGGATGCCAGAGCGACGCCCTCCCGCCGGGCCTTCAATCCTCACCTTGACGCACTCCTCGTCCGGCCATCATTAGCCCCAGCTCTCGCCGGAAATCGAGTGCGGCTGAGCCGGCGGCCTCCGCGCTCGCACCCGGCGGGGAACGCCGCTTGCCCCGACTCCGGTCCCCCGTGAGGTCTCCCGCGAGTACGGCCGGGGCCTGATCGGGGGGGATGGCGGCCAGCAAGCTGAGCTGTTTGTCGGCGCAGCCGATCAAGTACATGCCGCTCCCGGCGCGCACGAGTTGAAGGTGCTTGCCTTGACCGAGGGGCAGCGTAGCGACGAGTTCGAGGTGCCGGCCCGCCGGGCGGAGGTCCCGCCGGAGCAGGCGGGCGCCCAGTCCCAGGGCCGCGACCAGCAGCAAGGACCCGGCGGCGAACAGTCCCACTCCGTCGAGGGGCATGGTCAGCTCCGCCGGCCGGCCGGCCGGGTCCGTTCCTTGCGCTTGACCAACTCGGTGATACGCACCCCGAAGTTTTCGTCGATGACCAGCACTTCGCCCCGGGCGACCAGTTCCCCGTTTACCAGGACGTCGACGGCTTCTCCGGCCAAGCGATCGAGTTGGACCACCGATCCCGCGGCGAGAGCGAGCACTTCCTCCAGCAACCGCCGGGCCCGCCCCAGTTCGACCGTGATTTCGAGCGGGACGTCCATCAGCACGTCCAGCCCGGGGTCGGTGCTGGGGATAGTCACCCGCTCACTCCGCTGGGTCTTGCTCCGCGCAATATCCATTG